>SFCB01000200.1 GCA_004367505.1 Chloroflexi bacterium OHK40
CCCCTACCCCCTATCCTCTCCTCGTCACGATCTTCGCGCTCACGACGAGCCAGGCTCCCAACGTGACATCCCGGATCGATCTGCTTGTACAGGAAGGAACATTCCCTATGGCCCGCTTTCTCTTTGCCACCGTGCCGGTTCCCGGCCACGTCAACCCCGGACTGCCGCTCGCCCGCGCCCTCGTGCGGCGCGGCCACGATGTGCGCTGGTATGCCGGGCTGCGCTTTCGCGCCGTCGTCGAGGCGACCGGTGCAACGTTCATCCCCCTGGACCATCGGCTCGACTATGATGCCTCTGATCTCGATGCCGCCTTCCCTGGCCGCAGGGGCCTGACGGGCCTCGCCGGCATGAAGTGGGATCTGAAGCACATCTTCCTCGACGCCGTGCCCGTACAGGTCGATGAGTTGCGGCGTCTGTTTCGCGAGCTGCCGACCGATGCGATTGTTGCCGATCCGGGCTTTATGGGTGTTGGCGCCCTCGGCAAGGACGCGCCGCCCTACGCCCACTATGGTATTTCCGCCCTCACGCTCAAGAGCCGCGACACCGCGCCCTTTGGCCTGGCTCTCCCTCCAGATGCCTCGACCATTGGCCGCCTGCGCAACGGCGCCTTGCAGCTCGCCTTCCAGCAGTTGCTCTTCCGCGACGTGAACGCCTATGCCACGAGGCTGCGCGCCCGGCTCGGGCTGCCGCCGCTCCTAGGCAGTGTGCTCGACAGCTTCTCGCCCTTCCTCTACCTCCAGGGCGGTACGGCGGCCTTCGAGTATCCGCGCAGCGACCTGCCGCCCCAGGTGCATTTCGTTGGCCCGCTGCTGCCGGAGTTGCCTCAGCACGTGGCGTTGCCGCCCTGGTGGGGCGACCTTGAGAGCGGCAGGCCGGTCGTGGTGGTCAACCAGGGGACGATCGCCACCAACCCGCAGGCGCTGATCGTGCCGGCGCTCCAGGCCCTGGCCGACGAGGATCTGCTGGTGGTGGCCGTCACCGGGGGCGCGCCGACCGACCGCCTCGGCATCACGCTCCCGGCCAATGCACGGGTGGCGTCGTTCATCCCCTTCGGCGCGCTGCTGCCCCACGCCGACGTGATGCTCACCAACGGCGGCTACGGCGGCGTGCAGTTCGCCCTGGCCCACGGCGTCCCGCTGGTTGTGGCCGGGGTCACCGAGGAGAAGCCCGAGATCGCCGCGCGAGTGGCCTGGAGCGGCGCGGGCATCAACCTCAAGACCGGAACGCCGAGGCCGGAGCAGATCCGCTCTGCGGTACGCGCGGTGCTCGACCAGCCGCAGTATCGCCGGCATGCCCAGCGTATCCAGGCTGACTACCGACGCCACGGCGGTGCTGACGCCGCGGCGACGCTGCTTGAGCGCCTGGCGGCGACGGGGCAGCCGGTGCTGCGTGACGAGCCCGCCGTCGCTGTGCCCGCCGAGCCTGTGTCTATCGGGAAGCGAACGCTGCGCCCCTGAGTGCGATGCCGGCGGGCCACACGCCACCCCTGATGAGGCTCGATGCGAAGGGGCCGTGCGATGCGCGTCGCACGGCCCCTCGGTTCCCCCGCCGCTTGTCTCACGCGGTGGCAGCCCGCACCGCCACCTCGGCCAGCAGCTCGGCCGGATTGATCAGGTCGGGCTCCAGGCTGCCGCTAAGTGCAAGTGGAAACTCGGTGCAGGCCAGGATGATGCCGTCGGCGTGGCGCGCCTGCAGGAGCAAGATCGCCAGCCGCAGCTGCGCCTCCTCGGCGTCACCGTTGCGACCCTCGTTCACCGCGCGCATCACCGTGGCGAGTTGCTCCTGGTAGCGGCTCGGCAGCTCCACCCAGCTCAGCCCGAGTGCCTCCAGGTGCGGTGGGTAGACGCCCCACGCCGCCGGGCGAAAGTCCACCAGGCCGACGTGTCGACAGCCGCGCCGCTGTACCTCGGCAACTACGGCGTCCACCATGCTGACGACGGGTTTGCCTGCAGCCTCTTCGATCTCGGTTTGCCAGAGATGTACCCCGTTGGACGGGATGACCAGGAAGTCCACGTGGCCGCCGAGCGCCCGTGCGGCCTCCAGCAGGCGCGGGTTGACGGGCGGCAGCTCGGTCGGCGGGGGGGTGTCAGCGGCGATCAGGACAGGCGGCTCGCGGAAGAACCAGCTGACTAATGGGGGATACGTCATGTTGCCCTGCTGCGGGGTGAGCTGCTGCGCCGCGCGATGCAGCCGCTGCTCGAAGTCGATCGTCGCCTGCGGGCCGAGCCCGCCGAGAATGCCGATGGTTTTCATCGAACCTCCAGATTCGCTTGCAACCTGGAGGCAGCGTAGCCCATCGCGCTCGACAAAAGCTCGACACGGAGACCATGGCGCCGCTGTGTTCAGCTGGCCGACGAGCGTGCTGCGAACGCACGGTGCGGTGCAAATACCTCATCGTCGGCTCCCTTCGGTGGTGGTGTGACTGCTCGCCCACCGGGGCGGGAAGCTACTCCCCTGATTGTCTCACTCAGTGTGCGGACTACTCGTTCCCTACGGTGGGGAAAAATGGCGCCACCATTTGGCGCCATTTTTCCTGCCTTGCAGACTACCGGCTCCACTCCAGGGCCTGGCGAAGCTCGCGTTCCCAGTCGACCTGGTGGTAGTTGGTGTGGTTGAGCACGAATGAGCGGTAGCTATCGCCGTGGCGGAAACGGCTGTCCACCTCGACCAGTACCCCCGTATCGGTGGGGCGCGTGACGAAACTCACTTCGAGCTGCTTGATCCCGGTATTGCGCCCGTAGGCCTCGCGGTACTCCAGCTCCTGGTAGCAGCCGATGGTGGACTGGAAGCCGCCACCGCGCAGCGTTCCCCGCTCGACATCGGCCGATCGGAGCACGAAACCCAGGTTCTCCAGGGCGGCCATGAAGCGCAGCATCGGCGCGGTGGGACGCACCGTAAGCATATCGCGGTCGCTGGAATCGACACCGTTGTCGATATCGAGACCGGTGTGGAGCCAGACCTTCGTACTGTTTCGCACGCTCGTGGGCATCACGCTCCAAGCCGAGCTATCTTCTTTGCCCTCGAACGAGCCATTGCCGCCGCTGCCCTTGCCCACGCCCCCGAGCGAGCCATTGCCGCCGCTGCCCTTGCCCAAGGCGCTGGTGGACGAGCCCCAACGAGCGCCCTGCTGGCCGTCGGGCTGAAAGCCTGGGCGGGGCAGATCAGTGATCGGCGTCTCGAGATGGACCAGGATGGTGAAGGGGAAGCTCAGTTGCTCGCCGGCGCGGATAGTGAAGCTGCGGGCGAGGGGTGCACGGCTGATGATGAACGGCTGGCGAAACTTCTTGCTGCCGTGCTCAACCTCGGATTCTGTCATCAGAAACAGACTGAGCTCGTCGATCTCCTGGTTGGCGTTGCCACCGCGAACCACCACCTCGCCACTCAGTTGCTCGCCAGGGCTGACGAGCGTGTTGTGGAGCCTGGTAGCAACCTCGGCAGAGCCGATACCCAGCGGGGCCAAAAGTTTCTTGATCATCGACATCCTCCTCGATGTGTGTTTGTAGCGGGTCTTGAACGCCCACTCGAAACAAAATATACATGCAGAGATATGGATGCGGCAGGGGAAAAGATGTCGTTACAGCCATGGGATTTATTCACCACTCAAAATACAACGACCTCTCGTATGACCATATTCCGAACATACTCTTTCCATAAATAGTGAGCGCAGATAAGCCAAATATGAGCGTTTAATGAGTTTTGTGCTGCAAATGGTCTCTATACCGGAAGAATGTCCCTGTCAGGACAGGATAAAATCATCTATGTATGCCTACTCATCGATGATATCGTAAAGGTGCGAAGCGGGGAGTAGCCGCTCACAAAGTGAGTTGGCCAGCCGTCACTACGGGGCAACCCCGGCTGGTCACACGGGCTGCGCGCCCAGGGGCGAGACCGACGACAGCACTGTCGTGGTCTCGCCCTTTTGTCTGGGCTGCTGCGGGAAGCAGCGGAAGAAAAGAAAGGCACAACGATGAACAGCACCATGATGGCCGGCACGGCGCTGACTGTTCTTGGCCTCGGCGGGGTGATCGCGACAGGGGCGGTGACCGCCGCGATACCGGCGGTGTTCGGGCTGATCATGCTCGGCCTTGGGGCGCTGCTGCGGCGGCAGGAGCGAGCACGAGTCGTGGGCTGGACAGCTTTTGGCGTTGCCCTGCTGGGGCTGCTCGCCCCCCTTGGCAACCTGGGGCGCGTCCTGAGCGAAGGGCCTTTTGTGCTCAACGCCGCTAGCTTCGCCAACATCGCCATGGCTCTGATCTGCGGCCTCTACCTCGCCCTCTGGAGCCGGGAGCGCACGAGCGCCGACCGGAGCGGCGCCGCGCGCTAGCTGCCGGTACATTAGGGAGGCGACCGTGCTTGAACAGTCTGTTACCACCGCCGGCACGCGTGCGCTCACCCGCCGCCGGCAGTTTGCCGGCCCGCTCGCCGAGGCCCTGTTCTTCGCGTGCGCGGCCCTGGCCATCGTCACCTCGATCGGCATTGTCGCAGTGCTCGTCACCGAGGCACTGCCGTTCTTTCGCAGCGAGGGCGTGAGCCTGCTTTCCTTCCTCACCGGCACCCAGTGGGCGCCGATGATCGGGCGCTTCGGCGTGCTGCCACTGGTGACCGCCACAGTGGTGATCAGCGCCATCGCTATGCTCGTCGCCACGCCCCTGGGTCTGGGTGCTGCCATCTACCTGAGCGAGTACGCTGCACCGCAGGCCCGCCAGATCCTGAAGCCCACCCTGGAGTTGCTCGCCGGCGTGCCCACAATCGTCTTCGGCTATTTCGCGATCACCCTGCTCAGCCCGACCTTGCAGGCCGCCTTCACCCCGGAGCGAGTCTCGATCTACAACATGGCCGCTGCCGGCCTCGCCATGGGTCTGATGCTCACGCCCCTGGTGGCTTCGATGAGCGAGGACGCCCTGCGGGCCGTACCCCGCTCGCTGCGCGAGGGCAGCGCCGCCCTGGGTGCGACGAATCTGGAGACGACCCTGTTTGTCGTGCTGCCCGCCGCCCTCTCGGGCATCGTCGCCTCGCTCATCGTTGCCCTCTCGCTAGCCATTGGTGAGACCACCATCGTCTCCATCGCTGCGGGCGCCGGGCCGAACCTCACCCTCAACCCGCTGGCGTCGGCCGAGACGATGACCGGCCATATCGCCCGGATCGCTGGCGGTGACCTGAGCCACGGCAGCGTCGATTACCTGAGCATCTTCGCCATCGGGCTCTTGCTGTTTGTGATCACCCTCACGCTGAACCTGGCGAGCCAGGCGATCGTGCGGCGCTTCCGCGAGGTCTACGAATGAGTGCACCGCCAGTCGAACACTACGATCCTTGGGCCGGCGCTACCGCCCGCCGGGACGCCTACCGGCGCCTGCTCAACAGCGGTGGCCGCGTCGCGTTCGCAGGCTGCATCGGCGTAGCTCTCCTCGCCCTTGCGCTTTTGCTCGGCAACATCGTCAGCGAGGCCTTCGGCCTGGTGGCCACCGTCGACGAACGAGACCGTGACGGGCTCGTGGAAGGGCGCGCTTTCACGGAGCTGAGCCGCGAGGATCTGGCCAGGCTGTTGCGACAGGAGCTGTCGGCGGGCGGTCTGACGCGACTGGAGGAGGAGCGACCGCTGGAGGAGCGCAGCCTCGACGACCTGCGGGCCCTCGTGCTCGCGCGGATCGTCGAGCCCGACGTGGTAGGCGTGTGGCCGCTCCACGAGTCGCTGCTGCGACGTGATGCGATCACCGCCGAGGTCGCCGCCGAGGAGCCGGGGGCACGGCTGGAATTCCGGTCGTGGCTGAACTGGCAGTTCCTTACCAGCCCAATGGCGAGCGAGCCCCTGGAGGCCGGCATTCGCACCGCCATTCTCGGCACGCTCTGGGTGGTGAGCATCGCCGTGCTAGTGGCCGTGCCCCTCGGTGTCGCCGCCGCCATCTACCTGGAGGAGTTTGCCCGCAACACACGGACGACGCGACTTTTGCGCGCCTGCATCACCAACCTGGCGGGGGTGCCCTCGATCATCTACGGCATGCTAGGGCTAGTAGTCTTCGTGCGCTGGGGCGAGGCCCTGACCGGCGGACGCAGTATTCTGGCGGCGGCCCTGGCCCTGGCGCTGCTACTGCTGCCGATCGTCATTATCAACGCCCAGGAGGCGATCCGCGCCGTGCCGCGCTCGGTGCGCGAGGCAAGCATGGCCTTGGGCGCGTCGCCACTCTACACCGTCTGGCATATCGTCCTGCCCGCAGCGCGGCCCGGCATCCTGACCGGGACGATCCTGGCCATGTCGCAGGCTATCGGCGAGACGGCCGTACTGATCGCCGTGGGCGCGGCGACCTTTATCGCCTTCGATCCGAGCGGGCCGCACTCGGCCTTCACCGTGCTGCCCATCCAGATCTTCAACTGGACCTTGCGGCCCCAGGAGGAGTTCCGCCACCTGGCTGCAGCGGCGATCCTGGTGCTCCTGGCGCTGCTGCTGAGCCTCAACGCCGTGGCAATCGCCCTGCGCGCCCGGCTGCGGGGGGAGTGAATCCGACCAGGTAGTGAAAGAGGGTTCGGGGAGGGCATGTCCTCCCCGAACCCTCTTTCACTTCGCCGCAAGCGCGGCCTGCGAACCTTTAGCGATCGGGAGCGACGCGGCCGACGCCGTCGGGCAGGCCGCGGCCAAAGAGGGTCAGGTACGACATGCGGTAGACATCTGTGCTGTCGAAGCGGCCCGCGAAGGTGCTCAGCAGCAGCTCCGCGTTGCGGCCCTGGGCTCGCGAGATGATGCCACCCGCAGTGTCGGGCTGTCCGGTCCACTTCACGGCGAACATCATCGTCGTGCCCATTGCGTCGGGGGCGGTGGCGAAGGGATGTGTGCCGCGGCCGTAGTGACCGTCCATCGGGAAGTTCATGTTCTGGGCTCGGTCGCCCGTCGGGTTGCCGCCGACCGTTGTCACATTGCCGGCCTCGTCCGTGTTGAATGGGCTGACGATCTGCATGCCGCCCGCGTCGCTGTCGGCGGCTGTGAGGATCAGGGTGTTCCGCGCGAGACCCTGGAAGACTTGCGCGGCGCCAATCGTCTCGTCAGCGTGGCGCAGTGCGGTCAGGGTGCCAATGGCGTTGTTCTGGTTGCCGAAGTTGTCGGTGCTTTCAATCTCGCTGACGAGCAGGAACGGACGGCCGGCGGTCTGGCTACGACGCTCGAGGATTGCCAGGGCCATAGTTGTCAACTCGGCAGCCGTGGGCGGGTTGAAGCCGAGCGTGCCGGGCCGGTCGCCGAAGAGCACCAGGTTGCTGCGCTTGTCCGAGACAGGAATGGCCGGATTCACCAGGCCAAGGCTGATCAGGCGCTCTTCGGGCACATCGTTGAAGATGTCGTCGGCGGCGAAGAGCCCGAGGACTTTGGGCGTGAAGGCGCGGTCGCTCTGGATGCGCTGCCAGAGGGCGTCGAACTCGGCGCGGGTGCGAATCACCGTCCAGCCGTCGGCCTCGGCCTCGCGGAGCAGATTGCGGCCATCCTCGCGGCTGGCCGTTGCGCCGGTGACCGGGTCAACGTGGACCGCGCAGTCGAGGGTGATGGCGTTGGCGCAGCGGGGCGTGCCCTTGGGCAGGAAGAAGGCCTCGCCGCCACCCAGGATGACGGCAGGGTCGGGGTCGTTCATACCGGGACGTCCGGCCAGCATCTGGAGGACGATCTCGGTGCTGTCATCACGATTGCCGACCTCGGCGAGATAGGCCCCCGTGCCGGGCTCGGCCACGTCACCATCATTGACCACGCCGACCGGATGCCCGACCGCGGCGGCCTCGCGCATAATGCTGCCGCCGAAACCCGAGAGTGCGCGGATTGCGCGCGCCTCCTCCTCAGCGCCGTCCTGGCCGAAGGAGCCCAGACCGTCGACCTTGTAGCCGAAAGCGTGGACAGTTGCGCCACCGTTCGAAGTGCCGGTGAGCTGGTTGGACATATGGCCGCGGTACAACGCCATGTACGGCAGTTGATCCCAGCGGCTGAGGGCGTCGGGGCCGTTCCAGTACATCCTCGCGGCCGCCCAGTGGTTCGGGCCGGCGCCGTCAGGGTGGATGAAGATCACGTTGCCAGTGGGGTAGCGCTGCTGCAGTGGCGGCACGAAGGTCGTGGCGGCCACAGTCGAGACGCCGACGGCGGCCAGCACGCCGACGCCCAGGAACCCAAGAAGTCTCGCTTTCACGGTGCTCTCCCTTCTCCTGCTTGTCCACGGAGACAGGCTTCTCACACCTGGCTCCGATCGCCAAGTATACTGGTGCGACCGCGCCCGATCCTAGAGGGATGTATCCGCGGTACGCAAGATGGAAATAACACGGTGTAGCCTTCTGTCTCTCTCGGTGGCAGTAGGATGAATTGCCAGTCATACGGGCTGGTTTGGATGAAAGAGTGCCGGGAGTGATCAGGTGGAATTCCACTCGCCCGCTCGGCCCTCAGCAGCGCCGCCCTTGGCCCAGCCGCGCGCGTCGCCCTGCCCTACCACTTGCCCGTCCATCTCGTCTACCTACCAACCGTGGCTCCGGCGTTACCGAGCCTGTTCAGCAACGCTCACGCTCGCTCGGGGCGATCGCGCACCGTCGCCCCCGAGGGATCCGAAGCCTACCTGGAGGAGCTTGCCCAGGAGCTGCGCGAGCGCTGGAAGCTGACGGTCGAGACCGTCGTCACCTCCCGGGCCGAGCCTGCCGAGCGGCTCTATCGCGCCCTGGTGATGGGCATCGAAAGCTCGTTCGCCGAGCGGGGCCTGTGGGCCGTCGAGCCGGTAAACTGCTGCTCGCCCTGAGTGCACAGATCCGCCGGTGGCCGGGGCGGTGTGACACTGCTTGTGCCGCAGCTCTGGCGACCGGCGGCTGACGCCCGACCTCAGCCCGCAGACCGAGCTCAGCGCCGACTCGCTGGGGTGGCTGAAGCTGGCCCTGGCGACTCAGGCGCGGACGAGGGTAGAACTGAGCGAGACGATGCTCCGCCAGGTGGTAGGCTACGTTCGGCCCAGATACAGAGGGTGGCGGGAAAGTTCGGCATCAAAACAGCGAAATTCTCCCATTGGCCCTGGCCACGACGCCTGCTACACTATGGGCATAACGGGGAGTAGCCCCCCGCCTCAGCGGGGTGAACAGTCGTCACCTCGGCCACCAGGCCCGGCTGTTCAGGTGCAATGGCATCACCACTGGCGAGACCGAACCGGCATTTGTTGCCGTGGAGGTCTCGCCTTTCTGTGTCTCCACGGCCTTCCACCGTGAGAGGAGTTCTCCGATGGGCTGGTCGTTGCGTCTCACCCGCATTGCGGGCATCGACCTCAAGCTGCACGTCACGTTTTTCCTGATCCTGGCCTTTGGCGCCGTCGTGTGGGGCGCACCCTTCGGGCTCAACGGCGCGCTCTTCGGCATCCTATTGATGGCCCTGATCTTCGCCTGTGTGCTGCTCCACGAGATGGGACACGCCCTGATGGCGCAGCGCCTGGGCATCCCGGTGCGCGAAATCCTGCTTCTGCCGATCGGCGGCGTGGCCGTGCTCACCCGCAGCCCGCGCACGGCCAGGGACGAGCTCCTGATCGCTGCCGCCGGCCCCGCCGTCAATGTAGCGATCGTCGCCCTGCTGCTGCCCGCCCTGGCCGCCCTGTGGGCCGATGGCGCCCTCCCGCCTGCGGGTCTGATGCCTGGTGTCGGCGAGCCCGGTCTGGCCACGGCCCTGCTCTGGCTGGTGCAGGCCAACGTCTTCCTGGTGCTCTTCAACCTTATCCCGGCCTTTCCTCTGGACGGCGGGCGCATCCTGCGGGCCTGCGTCTGGATGGCCACCGACCAGGTGCGGGCCACTCGTGTCGCCACCGGCATCGGGCAGGCCTTTGCCCTGGCGATAGGTTTGTTCGCGCTGTTCAGCTTCGACCTGTTGCTGCTCGTGGTGGCCCTGTTCATCTTCCTGGGCGCGGGTGCGGAGCGGGGCCAGAGTGAGGTACAGTCAGCGCTCAAGGGCTTGAAGGTTGGTGACGCCTATAACCGGCATGCCCTCACACTCTCCCGCGACGAGCGCGTCAGCACGGTCGCCGACTACATCCTCACCAGCTATCAGTCCGACTTCGCCGTGCTGGAGGACGGACGGCCCATCGGCATCATCACACGCAATGAGGTGCTCCAGGTCCTTGCACGGGGTGAGGGCAACGCGAATGTCGCAGCGGTGATGCGCCCGGTCGAGCTGCGATTCGACGTCGCGCGACCGCTGGACGAGGTGCGGCAGGTAATGGCCGAGCGCGCGGTACGTGTAGCTGCGGTGTTCGACGGCGGGGCCTACCGCGGCCTTGTGAGCCTGGAGGATCTCGCTGAGGCGTACCCCCTGGTGGCGCTGCGCCGCGGGAACGTGCCCCCGGAAAGCAGCCCGGCGTAATTCGGCCCGACGAGCGCGGCAGCCCTTCACGCCGCCGTGCTTCCACTCCCTACTGGTGGCAATGAAACGGTACCTGAGCAATTAGGAGGAAGTCATGCAAGGACGTGTACCCGCCTCGCCCCAGCTGCCTCGGCTCCCTGCCAATGTTGGCGCCGTGGTCATCGGCCTTGGCCTGTTCATCGCGGTCGGCCTTGGTGCCCTGCTGAGTAGCATCACCGTGATCCAGGCCGGCACCCGCGGAGTGACGAAGACCTTCGGCGAGATTACCGCCGTCAAGAGCGAGGGGCTGCACTTCCGTGTGCCCTTCATCACCCAGGTTACGCCCGTTGATATTCGCACCCAGCGCCATGAGAGCGCCTCGTCGGCCGCATCGAGGGATCTTCAGGTGGTTAGTACCCAGGTGGTGCTGAACTACCGCCCGGATCCCGACCAGGTTGAGAACCTGCTGCGCACGATTGGGCCGAACTACGTGCCGGTGGTAGTCGAGCCGGCCTTGCAGGAGGCCTTGAAGGCCGCCACGGCTCAGTTCACCGCCGAGGAACTGATCACCCAGCGGCCCCTGGTCTCTGAGCAGATCCGCCAGGCTCTCATCGAGCGCCTGGCCCCGCGGGGGATCATCGTCGAGGACCTGTCGATCACCGAGTTCGCTTTCAGCGAGGAGTTCCGTGCGGCGATCGAGGCCAAGCAGGTGGCTGAGCAGAACGCGCTGCGGGCCGAGCAGGAGCTGCGGCGCGCGCAGATCGAGGCCCAGCAGCAAGTAGCGCGGGCCGAGGCCGAGGCTGAGGCGCGGCTGGCGATCGCCCAGGCCGAGGCCGAAGCCCTGCGGCTCCAGCGCGAGGTGATCTCGCCCGAGTTGCTGCAATTGCGCTTCATCGAGGCCTGGAACGGTACCCTGCCGCAGTTTATGGCCGGCAACGAGGCCAATCTGATGCCGATGATCGCCCCGGGTGCCGTGCCGCCCGTGGCTGTCGACGCCGCTGAGGGCGCCGTTCCCGCCCCTGCTGCCGACACGGTCGCGCCGGCCTCGGCGCCTGCCGCCGTACCGAGCGCACCGTAGCGAACACACGACGCGGGCCGGATGTCAGCCGCGAGGCTGGCCCGGCCCGCGAGTGGTGATACGACAGTTCGACCACCACACCCGCTGCCGGTCTTCGCCGGGCGCTCCGTGGGCACTGTGCGAGCCTGATCGCCATCCCCGCAGGGATGCGCCGCATGCGCCTGGCGCTTTTCCCGCCCCTGACAGCCCCGGGTTCGGGGATGTGGAACACTCCCTACCGTTCCCCGCCCCCATTCCCGGCGCCGCCGCCGGTCCTATTGCCCCACAGTTGGTACCGTGGGCCTTGCCGGTGAGCGCCGCCGCGCACCGTTCTCGTCGCTAGCCGTGGCTCAGCGCCCTACGAGTGGAAGATGGGCGGTGTAGCGCACGGCATCGGCGAAGACCACGCTGCCCACGGGCTGGTTTTCCCCATCGCCGGTCGCGTAGACGCTCACCACAGCGCCAGGCGTCAGCAGAAAGGGTGGCACATCGATCAGCGTCTGCCCGCCGCCCACCGTCGTCAGGCGCAGGTCGTAGGTGCCGGGCGCCAGGGGGATCTCGACGCGCTCGCCGTAGGTGAGCGGGCCAGGGGCCACCAGCTGGCCACGGAAGTCGCGCACCTCTACCCGGCTCGCGGAGCCGGTGGCGAAGGGGGCCGCGTGGGTGATCACCACCAGGCCACTCTCGCCGGGCAGGCCGCCCGGCAGCGGCTCCTCGATGATCTCCAGAAGCACCGGCGCGCCGCTAGCGCCACCCCGCGCGAGGGCGGTGTAGGTGCGCTCGCGGACCATCAGCCGCCGGGCGCTGGCCACCTCCGTCGGTGGGTCGCCGGGCAACTCCAGGGCCAGGGTGTAGTCGCCCTCATCCAGCTGGAGCGTGGGCACGGCGCCGAACACGACGTTGCTGATCACCCGCGTGCCGTTTAGGAGCACGTTGACGGCCGCGCTACCCTCGGCGAAGGGCGCGCCGTGGACGATACGCAGCGCCACCTGGGCACGCGGTGGCGTGGTCACGGGCAGGAGTTGGAGCTCGCGCCCATTGGCGCCGCCGATGGCGAACAGCGTCAGGCTCTCGCCGTCGGTGAGCGTCAAGGGCGGTGGGTTGAGCAGCGGCGCAGCGCCGGGCTGGCCCGAGGGCACCAGCCGGACATCCAGGGGCGAGCCGGTGGGAAACGTCAGGAAGGCGCTGGCCTCGCCGAAGCGCAGGTTGAGCAGGCCCGGTATGGCATCCAGGTCCTCCTCGATCACGTCGATGGCCGTCGCCCCGGCGCCTGTGGCGAAGGGCGCGAGGTGGACCACGCGCAGCTCGGCTGCGCCGACCGCAGGCCGGCCAGGGGTATTGGGCAGCAGCAGGGCCTCCAGGGGAAAGCCGTTGGCCGCGCCGGCCGCTGCGAGCGTGTAGTCCTTGCCAGCCTCGAGCGTCACGCTGGTGTCGAGCAGGGGCGTCGCGGCGGCGAGTTCATCGGCGCTGAGGGCCCCGGCGTAGAAGCGTACCTGGAGTGGGCCGGCGCCGACATCGAGGTAGTCGAGCGTCCCGCCGAAGGAGCGGCTTGCCACCACCACATCGGGGCCGCTGCCGAGGGCAACGGTTACGAGGCTATCGCCGGCGAGAGGCGCCGCGTGGATGAACGCGACGCGCGCAGGCAAGCCGGCGGGCTGCGCACGGACGGGCGCGCTCCCGCGAGGGGCGGCGAACGCAAAGGTGATGAGGGTGATGGCGACGACGAAAAAGGAAGTCACCTGGCCAGGGCGCATGCGCTGCTCCTTTGCTGCGGGGACAGACAGCGTGGCGAGGTGTGCGTGGCCACGCCGCAGCCTGGGATCGACGGACGCTCAGTGCGTTCGCTTATGGTACGATCTCAGCGCCGATCTGTCGAGGAGGAGTTTCAGGCCGGGCCAGAGGCATACAGACGACAAAGAGGCGCGGGGGCGAGGATTGGTGCGCGTACTGCACCGTTCCCCACCCCCGCGCCTCGTCGTCCGCTCGGGCAGCGACGCTCCGGCTAGCGTGCGGCCATCGGAATGAAGAGCCGGGTCGTCACCGACTGGTCATCGAGCAGGAGCACCGTCGGGGTCTGGCCATTGGCGCCACCGATGGCGAGCACGGTGAAGGCGCTCCCGGCGCCAAAGGTGAGCGGCGGCAGATCGATGATCGGATCGCCGTCCGCATCGCCGGCGGCCACAACCTTCAGGTCGAGCTCGGTGCCGCTCGGCACACTGAAGCCGCTGCGCACCTCCTCATAGCGGAGATCGCCCGTCACGAGGACCGTGCCGTCCTGGCTGCGCACATCCACGCCGCTGGCGGCACCCTCGGCGAAGGGCGCGAAGTGGCCGATGCGCAGTCGCGCCGTGGCCGAGGGCGCGGCCGTGGGGTCGTCGGCGAGGACGACTAGCTTCAGCGGGAAGGCGCTCGCGCCGGTGCCGATCGCCACCACGGTGTAGTTCTGGCCGTCCTGGAGCACCAGCGGCGCCGAGATCGCCGGGGTGCCGGTGGCGCTCGTGCCAGGGAAGACCTGGGCGGTGTAGACCCCCGCCGGAACGGTGGCGTAGGGGCGGACCTCGCCGAAATCGAAGCCGCTGGCGACAACCTGGCCATTAAGCGTGACCGTCACCGTCGCGGGGCCCGTGGCGAAAGGCGCGGCGTGCACCAGGCGCACCTGGGCCGGGGCCTGGGCCACAAAGGGCAGGACGACGATCGCCGGCGCCTGGTTGACGCCGTCGCCCACGGCGAAGACGGTGACAATATCGCCGGCATTGAACGTCACCGGGTCGAGGTCGATGATCGCCGGGTCGGTGGTGCCATCAGCGACGACCTTCAGGTCGAACTCCACCCCACTGGGGATGGTGAGGAAGTCGGTGTTCTCGCCGTAGATGAAGGGTTCAAGCGCCGGTGGGATGATCGAGCTACCACCCGCATCCGGGATCACGTCCACGGCGGTGCCAGCGGGGGAGGGGGCGAAGGGCGCGGTGTGTACCACGCGCAGCTTGGCCGAGGCCGAGCCGGGCGGGGTGGTCGTATCGTCGAGGATGAGCAACTCCAGCGGGTACGTGGCATCGCCCTTACCGACCGCCGCGACGGTGTAGTCGGTGCCGGCGGTGAGCGTGACGGTCTCGGTCAGCACCGGAGAGGTGGTGTCGGGGATGGGGAGCGTAAGCGAGCCGGCGTAGAGCTTGATCTGGTAGGTCGTGGCCGGCACCGTCACGTAGGTGATCACGTCGCGGAACTTCAGATCGTTGGTGAGCAGGATGTCCTGACCGAGCACGGTGGCGACAACGGTGACAGTCGCGTCGCCAGCGGCAAAGGGGGCCGCGTGGACGATCGCAATCCGTGCGGGTTCACTCGTCTGCTCGATGCCGGGTTCCTGGGCCAGTGGAGCCGCCTGGGTGGCGGCGGCGAGGGCCACAGCGATCGCAACGATACAGGCAGGTAACAGGCGAGCGAGGGATGGCAGACGCATGCCGATGCTCCTTTGCTGCAAGGCAGAGTCGGGTGCCGCCACGTGGCGGCATGTGGGCAGGTGTCAGGCCTGCAAGTTCCGGGCCGCACCATCCGGAAGTACGGCCACGGGTAGCCGGTGGATGTATCGGCTCGCGCTATAATGGCGCTGTAACCGCCTGGCCCGACGCCCGGGAGGCTGCCCTGTGAGACGTTTCGCCATCGCCTTGCTGCTCGTCACCATGCTCCTGGCAGCCTGCGGTGCTCCGGCGCCGGCCTCGCCGACTCGCTCGGCGATCGAGGAGCGGCAGACCGCCGTAGCCCTGGAGGGCCGCCCTACGCTCGCGCCACTCCCCAGCAGCCCCGCTGGCCCACCAGCGCCACGGCCTACCTCACCCGCGCTACGCGAGCTCCTGGCGCTGCGCGCGGACGATCCACGGGCCCTGGGGCGACCGGATGCGCCAGTCACACTGATCGAGTTTACCGACTTCGAATGCCCATTCTGCCAGCGCTTCTTCCGTGAGACACGACCGCAGATCATCGAGCAGTTCGTCGAGGCCGGCGTGGTTCGTTTTGTCGCCCGCGACCTGCCGATCACGGAGGTCCACCCGGCGGCGCTGGTGGCCGCGGTGGCGGGACGCTGCGCCGCCGCACAGGGCCAGTTCTGGCCGATGTATGAGCGCCTCTTCGCCACCCACGGCGTCGTGTGGGGCGGGGCCGCCGAGCGCGACAGCGCGATGTTTGCCGATTTCGCCGCCGAGCTCGGGCTCGACCAGGCGGCATTCGTTGCGTGCCAGAATGACCCGGCGGTGGAGCGGGCCGTGCGCGACGAGGCCGACCTGGTGATGCGCGCGGGCATCACCGTGACGCCGAGCTTCCTCGTGAATGCCACGCCCCTGCGTGGGGCGCTGCCCTTCCGCGTCTTCGAGGACGTGATCCAGCAGGAGGCAGGGCGCTAAGGTATGGAACGCCGGGCCACCGCCATCCCGGCCCGGCTGTTCCGCGCACCGTGCTAGGCCCCGAGCTCGGCGCGGGGCACCCACACCGCCTCGGGGGTGACGGTTGGCTCGGGAGCCGGGCCGGTATCGGTCCAGCCCTGGTTCTCGCGCGTCATCGCAACCTCGGCGATCGCCATGTCGTGGTCGCAGACGATCTGGCAGGCGAGCCGGTACTGGCCGAGCAGGCCACGCTCGGCGAGCCTGGCGTGCTCAGCCCTGGTCATCGTCTCGGGCTCTCCCTCGGCGAAGCGCACCCTGCAGGTTGTGCAGCGCGCGAAGCCACCACAGCGGTGTCCGATCTCCACCCCTGCCTCCTCGATCGCCAGCACCAGCCGCTTCTCGGCAGGCACCTCCACCGTCTTTCCCGCAACACTGAGCCTGGGCATCACCCACTCCTTGTGCTCATGCTGAGTCAGCGTCAATCATCAGCGTGAAAGCTGCGCGCGTCCGGCAGAGGGATCGGTCCGACGGCCCCGGGCGCGCATCCACACGCCATCTTCACCCTAACACAGGCGCCATGGAGCGTCAACCGCGCCCGGCCCGGCGAAGTGACTGAAGCCTCAAATATTCATCTCACCGAACTAGAAATGCTTCGTACTTTTTGCTATAATGAAAAAGCTCAGCAGATATAAGACAGAGGTTATCTGGCACGGCCTGGCAGCTACGGCATGCCGCAGCAGCGGAGCGAGTAGGGGAAGGCCCGGCTGGAGGGAGGGCGGCCAATGACGAGCAGCGACAGTCCAGGCGGGTATCGCCCGCGCACCATCGCCAGCGAGATGGAGCAGTTCCTGAGCGATATCCAGCGTGAGCAGGGGCTCAGCGCAAACACGATCACGTCATACCGCTGCGACTTGCGGACGGCGGCGGGAGCGATCACCAAGCCGATCGAGGCGATCGCGAGCGCTGACATCAAGGCCTTCCTGGATGGCCGCAACGAGCAGCCAGGCACGACGAACCGGCGGATTGCCAGTATGGGCCGGTTCTTCCGCTGGGCCGTAAGCCGGGGCTACGCGCTTCACAACCCCGTGGACCAGGTAGGTGGGCGCTATCACGCCGAGCACCGGCCACAGCCGATTGCCAGTGAGGCGGAGCGCCGGGCGCTTGATCACGCGATCGCCGCGAGCCCTCAGCCTTACCGGCTGATCTTCACGCTGCTGCGCGAGATCGGGATGCGCACCGACGAGGTGTTGAACCTGAATGTTGGCGATGTGATCCTTGAGCCGGGGCGCGAGGTGCTGCTGGTGCGGGACAGCAAGAGCGGCACGAAACGCATGGTGGTGCTCACGCCCGACGCGATGCCTCGGAGCCTACGCGGCCTGCGGAGCTGGGTGCGCGATCTGGCCGAGCCCCTGGCGCCCGACACGCCGCTCTTCCAATCCTCGCGCGGGAACCGGGCCTCCTACGATACGCTACATCGCCGCTGGGTCCAGGTGTGCAAGCAGGCCAGGCTCGTCGATCTGGAGGACGGCCGGGAGGTGCCACGGTACACCCTGCACCACCTTCGCCATACCGCCGCCGCCGAGCTGATCGCCTTCTACCCCGAGCAAGTGGTGCGCCGCATCCTCGGCCACCGCGACCCACGCAGCACCCGCCGCTATGTCGAGATCGTCCACGCCGGCAGCCATCGCGCCAATGGCAATGGCAGCGGCCACGCGCCCCAGCGACGGGAGCAGCAGGCGTCGTAGCGATCGTTGGTGAGTGCCAGCGCCGGCGCTACGAGGTCGTCACGGGGGCCAGACCGATCGCGGTAGATGCGATGGGCCGCGCTCGCCCGACACCCCATCGAGGGCGTCGAAAAAGCGGCACGGCCAACTCAGCCGCGCCGCCTGACTCCGTTTTTTGTGTCTTGTTGAGGGGGCCTGCAGCCCCTCCTCTGCCCCTATGCTGTGACGGATCGCTGGAGGGCTCGAGCAAACACCGGCAGTGCCCGTTCAATCATCGGCGCACTCGCGGTGAGCGACAGTCGCAGATAGCCAGGCAACTCGCAGACACTCCCTGGCAACACGTACACGTGGTGCTCGGCGAGGGCTGCCGCGAATGCCCAGTCGTCGGCGATCGGCGTTCGCACGAGGACATAGAATGTGCCTTCGGGAAGCGTCGCCTCATAACCGAGATCACGCAGGCCGCCGACCAGCCGGTCACGCTTTCGACGGAGCGCGTCCAGATCGATCGTGAGCTTGTTGAGGTCCGGGAGGGCGTACTGCAGCACGGCATTCGGTACCGTCAGCCCCATCGTAAAGAGCCCAATGTAGAGCGCCTGGCGCACTGGCTCGCGGGCGGGCATCCCGGGCGACAACGCTAAATAGCCTATGCGCTGCCCTGGAGTAAGGAGCGTCTTGCCGTACGTGTAGATGACGATCGTGTGCGGGTAAAACCGGCTGGGGCTGACGAAGGCCTGTGGCTCGGATCGGCGCGCCGCCACGAGCAGGGGAGAGGGGAAGATTACCGCTCACCGGCCAGGCGCGTGAGCGCCTCGACGGTGATGTACCAGGCCACCACGTGCATCACCATCAGGGCGATCACGTTCCCAGTGGTGGCACCCGGCATCCCGGCGGGGTTGGCGATCAGCAGCAGGTCGGGGATCATGGAGATCAGCAGCACCACCAGAGCCACCCGGCGGAAGAGGGTGATCGGCCGGCTCGCGAAGCGCCCCAGCAATGCATACACGCCGATTGCGCCTACTACGCCGATCACGGTGAAGACGATCGGCGGCCCCCAGCCAAGCGGCAGAAAGGCCGGGTCCGGTCGCAGCAAGGCCACCGCGATGACCCGTACCAGCAGATTCCCGATCACCGACCCGACCAGGGCCACCAGGCCCGCGATCAGCAGCTTCCCGTACACCACTCGCTCCGCCTGAGGGGCGCTCTTGCCGGCAATCACACGGGACATGGCTCTCCTCCACGTTTGCGTCCGTATCTAGTTGCGCGCCTGGATCGGCCTATTTCCTGCGCTGTCGCGCCTGTGGCCTGGCTGGTGCCGGCCCGCCGGTCCTGCATTTGTTTTGCTGGCAAGAATCTAGTGGCCTACCTATCTGAGCGGAAGGCACCCGTGCTCGGAACGGGTCCTACAACGGCTGGTGCCAGCGCTCAGTCGTTGCAGCCTTCGCCGCCGACACCCATGTTGGCGGCGACCCGCCGCAGCCAGTCCTTCAGCAGGGCCTGCTCACTCGGGCTGAAGCCGTGCACGAGCCGCAGTTGCACGCGCTGCATCGCCTCGACGAAGGCGGCCTCGGTAGCGCGCCCGGCATCGGTGAGCAGAAGCAGCCGCACCCGCGCGTCCTCCGGGCTGAGACACCGCTCCACCAGCCGCCGCTCGACCAGGCTATCGATCACTCCGGTGAGCGTCGGCGATGAAACACCCAGCCGCTCCTGGATCACCCGCTGCTCCAGGCCGTCCTCGCTCCACAGCTGGCGGAGCACCTCGAACTGGGCGCCCGTGATGTCGTGGCGGCTCAGCTCCTCCTGGATCGCGCGGTGCATCGCCAGGAAGGCCCGCCGCAGCCAGTAGACCGGGCTGTCCAGATAGTCGGATGTGTCCATTGCCACCTGATCATTAGGTGCCTAGAAAATATCACGGTCAGGGAGATGTGTCAAGGGGTGGCGCACATTCCCGCAATGCGAGAGGCCTACCTGGCGTGGCGGTGGGAGCTGCCGGGCTGCGGGCTACGTGGCCACCGGGCGCGCTGCATGGCACTCACGGGCGCGCCGCTTCGCTCGCAAGCTGGAAGCAGTGGGGATTGGCGCGCATCAGGTCGTCGGAGCTGCGGAAACCCTGGAGGACGAGCGGGGTGCCAAGGGAGCCCAGTGCCACCACCGGCCCGGTGATCATAAACGTGTAGCGCCCGGTACGTTTCGGATCGGGCAGGGAGCAATAGCGGGCGAAGCCCTCCTTCCCGAGCTCCGTCTCCACGTACTCGCGGTCGGCGCCCAGCTTGAAGCCCTGCCCGAAGGCCTTCACTTGCAGCTGGCGCAGAATCGTCTTATCGAAGTCGTGGAGCGTCTGAGTGATGAACATCCAGCCCACACCATACTTGCCCGTCATGCGGACGCTCTGAGCGAGCAGCGCGCGAGTACGGGCGCCGTCGCTACTCTCGCCGGCGTGTTCTCCCGCGAAGAGGTGGGCTTCGTCGAGCACAACGAGCGCGTTGGACTGCTGACCCCCGTGGAAACTGCGGTGGATCACCTGGCGCAGGCGGGTGAGGATCTCATTGAGCAGAAAGTAGGGCACAGCGTCGGCGCCCTCCTGGGCGAAGGAGAGCACCACCACCTCGCGATCGGCCAGCACGCGCTGGATGAGCTGTGAGAGCGGCACCCGCCCGCTATCGGTGCGAAAGGCGGTGAGCGACTGAGCCCAGACCCGCTTGAGGCGCGTTTCGTCGAGCTGGTAGCGGGCGAGCACATCCTGGGCCCGCTGGCCTTCGCCGGGGGTAGTGCCGGGCCGGCTGGCGTAGATCACATCGGCAAAGCGGGCCAGATCGCGCACGAGCAGGGGCAGGTCGGCGGCGCGCAGCTCGCGCACGGGGCGGCGCTTCCCCTCGGCGTCGGTAAGCTCGGACAGGAGCCCGGCGAGCCGATCGCTGGCTTCGCGCTCTTTACTGGCGCCCTTGAACCCCAGGCTCTCGAAGAACCCGGCGCGCCGCAGCGTCTCGGTGAAGGCCTCGGCCCCTTCGAGCGCCACCTCGTCGGTCGTCGTCACGGTCACCTGGCGGGCGCTGCGCAGCGAGCCGAGCAAGCGCCTGATGCTAAAATCCACCCGATGGTCGCCGGCGGCGAAGCGATCGCGCCCGAACTCGCCCTGCGGATCGAGCACCAGCAGGCCCATCTGGGGGTTGGCGGCAAAGCCGGCGAGGATCTGAGCGGCGAGGATGCTCTTGCCGCTGCGGGTTTGCCCGAAGATGCCCATCATCACGGCCTCGCCAAAGCCGCCGGCCTCGGTGGAGCCGAAGTGACGCAACGTGAGCGGCACGGGTAGCCCGTCCCCCGGGGAGGTACCCGCGTAGAAGATCCCGGGCTCGGTGTGGACCAGGGCCTGCAGGGCCTCGGCCGTAGCGGGGAAAACGGGAGTGCCACTTGGCGGCGGGGTGGAGAGGGTGGTGCGTCGGCGCACCCGGCCATCCTCCTCCAGCAGAAAGACGCCGAGGGCCGTGAGCTGGGCGCTCGTCAGATCGCTCTCGCCGGAGAGGGCGGGGAGCGCGCCCTGGTGCTTGATCACCGAGCGGATGACCGGATCTTCGTGCCAGCGGTTGCGCGTTACAATGCCGCCTAGCTGGCAGAGGGCCCGCTTGCGATAAGCCTTGCCGTTAAAGCGTTCCACCACCTCGAAGGTGACCCATGCATGGTCCAGCGCGCGATCCCGCGCGCGTTCGAGAATATCGACGGTGAAGGAGGTCGTCGAGTTCGGGCTACCGATGACGGCGATCGGCGTGTGGGGTTCTGTCATGCCCAACTCGCACAAAGATGTGGAACGCTTGTACGGAGTATAGCAACAGGTGTGCATCAGATCAAGTGTCCGTGCAGGATTGAACCCTTTCGTATCGCAACGCAATGATGCTTGAGCGCGCGCTCACTTCGCCGACGGCGGGCTTCGGGCCGGCAGCCCCCGGCGAACCTACGGTCCACGGGGCGCGGCGGCCCGGCTTCCCGCTGGCCCGGCCGTCGCCCGCTACCGTGCGAGCCTGGATCGCGGCTATGCAGCGCGCCGGGATGCGGCGGGTGGTCTGCCTGTTGCCGCCTGAACAACTCGCGGGTTATGACCATCTGCTTGACGCATACCGGGAGGCCTTCGGCGATGATGCGGTCTGCTGGGCGCCCATCGACGATTTTCGGCTCGCGGACCCCGCGACGCTCACGGGGGTGATTCTGCCGTTTCTTTTCAACGCCGATGAGCGCAAGGAGCAGACGGTGGTGCATTGCGCCGCCGGTATCGGCCGGACGGGCCAGGTGCTCGCGGCCTGGCTGGTGAGCGCGCGCGGGCTGTCGAACGCCGAGGCGATCGCGGCCGTGCGCCGCTCCGGCCGCAATCCCCACGAGTCTGGCGACCCGGGGCTCGACGCTCTGCTCGATCGCTGCCGCGCCTATGGGCGCTCCACCAGGCCGTAGTAGCCGGGTCGGCTCGGAGAATCACGCCTGGCCTCTCTCGTCCGTCGAGTCGATCCAGGGGACGAGCCAGAAGTCCAGGATTACAGCGCGCAGGCGTGGCGTGGCCTGGTTCTGCGTTCGCCGCCGAACCTGCTCATCGATCGCGCGGGCCGTGCCGAAGAACAAAAGCCCAGCAATGGCGAGGGCCAGCGCGACAGCGGGCGAGTCCTGCGGGGAGTGCCGCTCCGGCCCATCGCAGCTCTCCCGCTACGCGGCCGGCTGCACTGCCGGCAGCATGCCCAGCTGGGCCAGCAGCGAGACATCGGCATCAAATCGCCAGAACTCAGCGAGCTTGCCCCCGCTAAAGCGGAACAGCTCGATCCCGGGCACCACTACCAGGGCACCGGTGGGCGGGTTGCCCAGGAAAGAGCCGGTGTTCCTGACGTGGTGGGTGTGGAAGATCGCCACGTAGTCGCCATCGGCGATGGTGAGGTGCAGCTCGGTGCGCTGTTCGCCGAAGGCCTGGCGGAAGAAGGCCAGCAGGCCACGGAAGGCCTCGATCCCGCGCTGCTCGCCGCTGAAGGGGTCGTGAATGATCACGTCCGGGTGGCAGAGTTCGTCCAGCAGTTCGTAGCGCAGCCCATCGTTCGCCTCGGTGAAGATTCGCTGCGCCGCCAGCGTGTATGCCTCGTTCGCCATCAGGGGTTCCTCCTGCCTGTGCTCATCGCGGATCCGATGGTGGCAGGGTAGCAGACCCGTGCCGGCCGGCGCATCGCGTGATCGCGCTATTGTTGCGCGGCTCAGCCGACGAGCTGCTGCTCCATGGCGAACAGGGTCGCGGCGATGCGGGTGGAGCAGCCGATCTTGGCGTAGATATGGCGGATGTGGTGATCGACGGTGGCGGGGGCGATCACGAGTTGCTCGCCGATCTCCCGGTTCGTCAGGCCGCGCGCGAGCAGCACCAGTACCTCGACCTCACGCCGGCTCAGCCCGGCAGGGCGGGCCGCCCGGCGGGACGGGGTCGGGTGGCCCGCCGCCGCGAGGACGGCCTCAACGGCCACGCTATCGAACTGGCCATCCCGGGCCGCTGAGCGCAACTCGGCCGCTGACCGCTCGGGGCTGAGGGCTGGCCGGTGAGCGCGGGGCTCGCGCATGCCGCAGTAGGCCTCGGCCACTGCAAGCACCCGGGCGGCCGTCCCGAGCTGAGGGGCGGCACACTGGCGGTGGTAACCGGTGCTGTCGAGGCGCTCATGGTGCAACGCGGCAAGGCGGCCCAGGGGCACCAGAGCCGGCGCGCGCAGCAGTACCCGCTCGGTGTAGTAGGCGTGCAAGCGCACCCGCTCCCACTCGTCGGCGCTTAGCGGGCCGGCCTTCTCCCAGACGCTCACACTCACGCTTGCGGTGCCCAGATCGTGGAGATAAGCTGCCCGGCGCAGAATCGTCAGCTCGGGCTCGCGCAGACCGAGGCGCGCCCCTGCCTGGATGCACAGCGTAGCGACCGCCGTCGAGTGGCCGCTCATCATCGGCAGGCGCAGGTCGACGAAGTCGGCCACTGCCCGCAGGGCCTCATCGAGCGCTTCCTCGGCGATGAATGGGCGCGGACCAGGCTCCTGGGCCAGCGCCGCATCCCAGGGCGCGGTGGCGCCCAGCGCCTCCAGGAGCGATGGGCGCGCCAGCAAGAGCGTGGCAATCGCCGGATCGTACTGGCCGCCGGAGCGCCCGTGGAGCAGCGTCCGCACGGCCTCTTCGCCGCCGACGCGGTAGAAGAGCTCCACATCGAGCGCGATGGTCACCACACGCGCGGCGAGGGCGATCGCCTCGCCATGGGCCCGGCCCGGAACACCGCGCCCATCCCAGCGCTCGAACATGTCGCCAAGCGCCCGTGAGACGCCGGGGCCCAGGCCGAGCCGCCCGGCCAGCGATTGTCCAACCTCGCAGGTGCCGATCGCGGCCTCCACCGAGCGCTGCACCCCGGTGGCCATGAGCGCCTGATACTCAGCCGCCGGGAGGCGGTCGAAGCCGTGGCGGTGCAGGAAGGCGAGCATCGGCTCAAGCTGCCAGAGCTCGACCATATCGATCTCGGGGCCGAGGGCGATCTCGTCGCCGAAGAGCGCCGCGCGATGGCGGGCATCGGCGGCGCAGCCAGCGTAACGCAGCAGCGCCACGTAGTAGCAATCGGCCAGGGTCGCCTCGTCACAGCCGAGGGCGCGGCCGAGCTGGAGCGCGAGCAGGCAGGCCCGCAGGGAGCGCTCCATCGGGTGCCCGGTGCCCAAATCGGTGGCGATCGACAGCGTGGCCACCAGTTCGGCAAGGCGCAACGGTGGCAGACTCATACTACCCTTCGGGTCGAGCGGGGTGACGGATGCAGGGTATTGTAGCGAGCCAACCCCGTGGCGGGCAAGGGGCTAACGGGGGTGTGCCGGATGTTGCTGCCCCCCCGCACGCCTGGGTCACGCCGCAGCACGCCTGGAAAGTAGCAGTATGCGCACCGACACCCCCCGCGTGCGCTGGGTTCCCGCTTGCGCGGGAACGCCCCATCGCGCTGCCGATGGGCCTCCCGGGCGCGCGTGTGTCACGCCCGCGCAGGCGGGCGTCCAGGGCGCGCTGCCTCCACTGGCCCCGCGTCCAGCTGCTTGCTGGGTTCCCGCTTGCGCGGGAACGACACCCCCCCCGCGTCCCTGAGGCACGCCGCAGCACGCCTGGAAAGTAGCAGTATGCGCACCGACACCCCCCGCGTCCCTGGGTCACGCCCGCGCAGGCGGGCGTCCAGGGCGCGTACTCACAGCAAGCCCGATGGTGTGCATCACGCCCGCCTCCCTGGCCTCCGCTCCCAGCGCGGGAACGGGGGTGGGAGTGCAGAGGCGGCAACGAGATCTGGTATCACACCCTGCTACGCCGGGATGACACCGATCTGCTGCAACAGGCCGAAGGCGTCGAAGACCACCTGGTTCTGGATCAGCTTGCCGTCCTTGCAGGTAAAGATCCCCGTCGCGTGGATCGTCACCGGCCGGCCAGTTGGCGGCACCCCCATGAAGTCACCCTGGTGCGTGCCGGTATGGCAGGCCCGCACCGCCACCCGCTCGTCCTCGGCGGCGATCAGCTCGATCCGGCTACTGAAGTCGGGGAAGCCCGCCTTCAGCATACCGATCAGCGCCCGCGCCCCGTCCAGCCCCTCCATCGGCGGCAGCGATGGGTCAACGTTCCGCCACGCCGAATCGAAGAGCTCCGGTACCGCCGCCGTATCGCCCGCGTCGACCGCCTGGTAGAAGCGCCGTACCAGTTCCTTGTTCGCATCCGTGCTCATTGCTTGCTCCTGCTCATTCACAAGACGGGATCGTCGCCGGAGAGGTTGATTGGAAGGGCCATCCTTTTCCAGCGTCCCTCCCACGTCCCGAACCACCGCTCTGCTCCTCGATCGCTGGCTCGCACAATCCGCCGCGTGCGCGGGGCATGCGGCCCCACCAGACCTTCCCCGGACACCTACTCCGTTGCCGGCGCCGGAACGAGGCCCAGCTGCATGAAGAGGCCCAGCTGGTCGTTGTTGCCCCAGCGCTCGACGATCCGGCCGTCGCGCATACGGTTGAAGGTGATCCCCGCCATGAAGCCCTGCTTCCCGGTGGGCGGGATGCCCATCAGGTCGCCGAGGTGCGTGCCGCCGCCCGACCAGGCGATCACCACCAGATCGCCCTCGGCCACAATGTCGTGGTTGGTGATCTTCAGATCGGGGAAGGCCGCGCGCCAGATCTGCGCGAGCTGCTTGAGGCTCTGGTTACCGTGCTGTAGGTGTGGCGGCGCGGTGTGATCGACCAGATCGGCGGCCACGAACTCGTCGATCACCGAGAGATCGCTATCGGCGTTGAAGGCATCGTTGACCTGACGGACGATCATTTTGTATTGCTGACTGGACATCGGGCTGGCCCCTTTCACTTCGCTACTGGCTTCCGATGGCGCGATGATAGCGCGCCGACCAGCGCCGGTGTGAGGCGGAAAGCGCCACAAAAAGCGCCACCAATCGAGCCATTGTCGGGTGCGTCCGGTGGATCGTATAATCAGGCTGATGAGCAGCGATGCCCCCCAGTTGAGCTTCGGCCAGTGGTTGCGCCGGCGGCGCAAAGCGCTCGATCTGACCCAGATCGAGCTCGCGGCGCGTGTGCCCTGCGCAACAGGTACCATCCGGCGGATCGAGGCCGACGATCTGCGCCCGTCGAAGGCCCTCGCCGAGCGGCTGGCCGACATCCTGCAGATCGCTGGCGCAAGCCGCGACAGGTTCGTGCGCTTTGCCCGCAGCGCGCCTGGCGACGGCGCCTCGCCAGTGCCAGAACCCTCTGTGTCTCCCCCGTCGCCCACACCCGCTCGCCGGCGCGCGCTCCCCAGTGAGCTCACCATGCTGATCGGCCGCCAGCACGCCGTCGCGGTCGCGGTCGAGATGCTGGCGCGCCCCGATGTGCGCCTGCTCACCCTCGTCGGTCCGCCAGGCGTCGGCAAGACCCGGCTCGCCCGCGCGGTCGGCACGGCGATCCAGCAGCGCTACCGCGATGGGGCTTGCTTCGTGGAGTTGGCGCCGCTGCAGGATGCCGCGTACGTCTTGCCGGCAATCGCGCAGGCGCTGGAGTTGGCCGATAGCGGGGCGCCGCTGCCGCTGCGCCTGGCCGAACGCCTGCGCGGCGAGGAGTTGCTGCTCATCCTCGACAACTGCGAGCACGTGCTCGCCGCTGCGCCCGCGATCGGCGCGCTGCTCGCGGAGGCACCGGGGCTGCGGGTGCTCTGCACCAGCCGGGCACCCTTGCGCATCGGCGGTGAGCACGAGTTTGTCGTGCCGCCCCTGGCACTCCCCGACCTCGACCAGCCCGGCGTGGTGGCCAGCCTCGAGACGAACCCCGCCGTGGCGCTCTTCCTCGCCCGGGTACGCGCCGTTCAGCCGGCATACCGCGTGAGCGAGGAGGGCCTGCGCCAGATCGCCGCGATCTGCCACCGGCTCGATGGCCTGCCGCTGGCGATCGAGCTAGCGGCCCACCGGGCCCGGCTCTTCAGCCCGGCGGCCCTGCTGGAGCGCCTCGAGCAGCGGCTGCCTGTCCTGACGGCCGGCGCCCGCGACGCGCCAGTGCGCCAGCAGACGCTCGATGCCGCGATCGGCTGGAGCTACGACCTGCTCGATGGCCCCGCCCAGCAGTGCCTGGCCCGCCTGTCCGTCTTCGCGGGTGGGGCGACCCTCCCGGCAATCGAGGCGGTCTGCGGCGCTGACGGCGATCTGCTCGTCGCGGTCACGGCACTGGTCGACCACCATCTGCTCCAGGCCACCTCGCCCGACGCGGGCGAGGTACGCTTCACGCTGCTGGAGACGATCCGCGCCTTCGCGCTGGCACGGCTGGAGGAGCAGACCAGCCGCGCGGAGGTGCAGGCACGCCATGGACGCTACTACCTGGATCTGGCGATCGCGGCCGAACGCGGGCTGCAAGGGGCCGGCCAGGTGCGCTGGATGGACCGGCTCCAGGCCGAGGAGAACAATCTGCGCGCCGCCTTCGCATGGAGCCTGGCCCCGGAGGGCGATCTGGCCCTCGGCCTCCGCGCGGGCGCCGGTCTCTGGTGGTACTGGTGGACCAGCGGCCAGGTCGATGCGGGCCGGCGCTGGCTTGCCGAGTTGCTCCGCCAGGCGCAGGCCCGGGGGCTCGGCACAACGTACGACTACGGGCGCGCCCAGCTCGGCGCCGGCATTCTGGACTTCTTCGGCGGCGATTTTGCCGTGGCCCGGCAACGCTGCGGTGTGGCCCGCGACCTCGGCGCCCGGCTGGCGGACACAATCACGCATGGCTACGCCACCTGTATGCTTGGCACCGTGCTGATACTGGAAGGGCAGCACGGCGTGGGCTACCCCTTGCTCGAGACAGGGGTGGAGCTCCTGCGTGGCGCCGGGGCGCCGGCCGACTGGCACGTCGCGGTGACCAGCCTGGCCAGCACGCTTCTCATGCTTGAACGGGATGACCTTGAGGCGGCCCAGGGATACGCCGACGCCGGCATGGCGATCTTCCGCCGGCTCGGCCAGCCCTACGGGATCGGGCTGGCCCACAACTACCAGGGCGATGTGGCCCGGCTGCGGGGTGACCTGGCGAGCGCGGCGGCGCAGTACCAGGCGGCCCTGCCGCTGCTGCGCGAGGCCCACGCCCGCAGCGAGATCCCGGCCGTCCTCCACAACCTGGCCCTCGTCGTGCTGGCTCAGGGGGACGCCCACCAGGCCCGCACGCTGCTGGCCGAGGCGTTCGAGCTTCATCGCGAGATCGGCAACACGATGGGCATGGCCGAGTGCCTCAACGGACTCGCGGCGACACAGGTCGCCCTCGGGCGGCCCGAGCACGCGGCGCTACTCATTGGCGCGCTGGACGCGCTGCTCGCGAGTCTTCGCGTGCCGCTCTTCGCCGCCGAGCAGGCACTCCTCACCCGGACGAAGGCCGCCGTCGCGGCGCTCCTCGACCCACAGCGCGGCGACGAACAACGGCTGGCCGGCCGCGCCCTGAGCCTCGCTGCCGTCACGAGCGTTGTGGGCGCCCTGGCTGGCGAACCGGACGGAGCGCCGTGACATCCCCGGCGCTACTGGACGCTGGCTATGCCGCCCTGCGCCGCCTGTCCCCTGTGCGTGCTCCGCTCCTCGCGGCGCCACCTCACCCCTTGACCGCGCCCTGGAGCAAGGCGGTGATAATCTGGCGCTGAAAGAGCACGAAGAGGATCAGCGTGGGAGTCAGGATGAGCAGTGTCCCGGCGCACAACAACGGCACATCGGTGGCGTACTGGCCTTGAAACGCGCCCAGTGCGCCGGCCATCGTCCGCCGGGTTGGGTCTTCCACCAGCACCAGCGCGAGCAGGAACTGGTTCCACGTCCAGATCGACAGGAGGATGGCAAGCGATGCCAGTGGCGCCCGGGCGAGCGGAACGTGAATGCGCCAGAAGAGGTCCCACAGTGAGGCACCATCAACACGGGCCGCATCCGAGATCTCCGCTGGCATGCTGATGAAGTGGGCCCGCATCCAGAAGACGGCGAAGGGCATGAAGAGGGCGATGAGCGGCAGCACGATCGCGAGCCGCGTGTTGTAGATCCCCAGGGCTCGCTCCAGGATGTAGATCGGCACGATCACTCCCGGGAACGGCAGTGTCAGCCCGAGCACGAAGAGCGCGAGTAGCACCCGGGCGCCTGGAATGCGCAGCAGGCCGATCGCGAAGCCTGCCATCGTCGCGATCACCAATGACACCGGCACGACGGCCAGGACGATGAGGGTGCTCGACAGGAGTAGCGCGTGCATCTCCGCGACCCTGTAGGCCGTGACGAAGTTGCCCCACTGCGGCTCAGCAGGCCACACCAGCCCGCGCGGCACCGTTCCCGAGGGGTGCAGCGCGGTTGTGAAGATGCTGATGAAGGGCAGGACAGTGAGCCCCATCAGCGCGACGAGGAATACCCGGCCAGCCCATCGTTCGCCGCGAGCGATCTGCATTACGGGTTCTCCCTACTCAACCGCTGCACTGGCAGGATCACGACAATCACCAGCGCCATAAGCAATACCGCCAGCGCCGAGGCCAGCCCGATCTGCCGTTGTGAAAATGCAAGCACATAGATCTGAATTCCAGGAACCGCGGTTGCATTCCCTGGTCCGCCACCCGTCGCAACATAGACGATGTCGAACGCGGCCAGGGCCGCGATCATCGTCACCGTGAGACAGACGCCGATCTCGTAGCGGAGCAGCGGGACGGTAACGGCGACAAACTCGCTGAGCCACCCGGCGCCGTCGATCCGGGCCGACTCGTAGAGCGCCTCGTCGATCTTGCTCATCCCGGTCAGCAGCAGGACGGTGCAGAAGCCCAGTAGCACCCAGACCCCGATGATACCGACGGCGGAGAGCGCGGTGTCGAAGTCGCCGAGCCAGGCGCGGGTGAACGGGCCGAGGCCGATGGCGCGCAGGAGCTCGTTGACCAGACCAGTGAGTGAGAGCAGCCAGCCCCAGATGATCCCCGCCGCGACCAGCGGGATCACCTGCGGCAGAAAGAGCACGGTTCGGGCTACGGCTCCCAGCGGCCCCATCGCCACGCGGTGGATCACCTGCGCGACGATGAGCCCCAGCGCCACCGGGATGGCGCTGAACCACACGACCAGCCAGAAGGCGTTGAAGACGGTCCCGATCAAGTCGGGCACCTCCAGAACGGTCTGGTAGTTCTTGAGGCCAACCCAGGTCATCGGGCCGATGCCGTTCCAGCGCACGAAGGAGTACCCCACTGTCAGCAGGAGCGGTACCAGCACAAAGACTGCGTAGATCAGCAGGGCGGGCAGGACAAAGAGCCAGCCGGCGACCTGCTCTCTGCGCACACGGTACGTGCGTGTGGGCCGTCGGGTGGCCCCACGCGCCGGGGGAGAGTGCTCTGACGTCATCACATCTGTCACCATCTCGCTGCTGGCCGGGCCCGCCCCCGCCTGTGCAGGGGCGGGCCCTCATGGGTAGCCGATCGCCGTGGACTACTGCGAAAGCTCGCGCTCGTACTGCTCCTGCACGGCCTTCAAGAGCCCTGCCGCGTCCTGCCGACCGCCAACCATCTTCTGCAGTTCGGGCGTCCAGCCCTGGGCGAAGATCGAGCTCGTGGCATTGGCGATGAAGTCCATCGATGTGCCCGCCGCGCCAATCACCGCCCCGGCGGCCAGCGTGTCGTTGGTCACTGAGCCGGCGGCCACACTGGGGATCGGTGCATCGGCGGGGCCGCCCGGGTTTGATCCGCCGACCGTCACGTTGATCTCACGGGCGGCCGGATCCGTCGCCACCCAGTTGAGGAAGAATGCGGCACAGTCGGCATGCTTCGCGTTGGCTGCGATCCCGTAGGTCAGCGGCGCGGACATCGCCACCGGGCTCCCGTTGGCATCGACCGGTGGCATCAGGAAGAAACCGACGTTGCCAGCCATACCGGCATCGTACCCGGCGTTCTGCCAGTCACCGTTGAAGGTAAAAACCCCCTCACCCTCCGTGAAGCGAGCGGCGGCGTCGGTGTACTCGATCGAGTTGATATCGGGTGGAAAGTAGCCGCTGCTGATCCACTGTTGCAGGTGCTGCGCGGCTTCCAGATTGGTCGGGGTATCGATGGTCGCGCCGGGCTTCTGGAAGATCCAGTCGTTGATCGGTTCGACTGGCCCGAGTGAGGCCATGAGGCCCTGGAGCGGGAAGGCCAGCCCCATGCCGCTCTTGGCGCTACCCCACTGCATGATCGGCAGGAGCCCCGCCTCTTTGGCTCTGGCGAGGAGCTCCTCGAATTCGGCGAGCGTGCCTGGCGGCTCGGTCATCCCGATCTGCGCGGCGAGTTGCTTATTGTAGAAGATCCCCGTGAGACTGTAGTTGAGGCCCATCGCATAGAGTGAGCCAGAGCCCCGAGTGCCGTCCTCGGCCACGCGGGCCTGGTTGAGCTGGGGCACGGGCCAGCCGTCCCAGCCGAACGCCGCCGCATACGGGTCGAGGTTCTTGAGCAACCCATCCCGGGCAATGGTGGCCAGAGTCGGCAGGCGGATGAGATCCGGCGGGTTATCGCCGGAGAGCAGGCGTGGCGTGGCGTTGATCAGGTTCGTGAACTGGTCCTGCTTGATGTCCCACGTCACATTGGGGTACTGCCTGCTAAACTCCTCGGAGAGCTTGAACGGCAGATCGAAGCCGGTCTCGAAGTAGGCGTTCAGGGTCACCGGCTCGGTGCCGCAGGTGGGCGCTTCAGTCGCCGGGGTTGAGGCGGCCGGGGCTTCAGTCGCCGGGGTTGAGGCGGCCGGGGCTTCAGTCGCCGGGGTGGAAGCGGCCGGTGCATTTGAGCCGCCGGTGGCTGTAGAGGGTGCCTGGGTGCCGCAGGCGGAGAGCACGAGTGCGATGAGCAGAGCAAACGCTGCTGATGAAAGCTGCCAGTGTCGCATGAGTTCATTCTCCTGATTGAGTCGCCGTAGAGAGGGTGCGTCAGCTGATCGATGGCACCTGTCCGATAGGCCGTTCCTCCTTCCCGTATCGCTGCTGTCCGCTGGACCTTCGGGCGCGCGTTGCCCCGGCGCCGCCAGCCATAAAGTATTTTCCTGGCTATGAAAAGTGTTACATCACTGATAGCGATCCTACCGCTCCGGGGCGTGCCTCATTCCGGCCATCCCGGAGCCCGTCAGGCGGTCGTCCGAACCTTGAGCGTGAGGGGCATTTCGAGCTGCTGCACCGCCTGCGGCGATTCACCGAGCTGCTGCAGCAACAATGCCACCGCCTGCCGTCCGGCCTCCTTCAGCGGCTGGCCGACGGTGGTGAGCCCGATAAACTCGGCGATCTCGATATCGTCGAACCCGATCACGGCCAGGTCGTCTGGAACGCGCAGGCCACGCTCGCGGGCCGCGCTAATCACACCGATGGCCTGGGTGTCGCTCGCGGCATAGATCGCCGTTGGAGGGAGAGGCAGATCGAGGAGGCGGTAGGCCTGTTGCCGGGCCTGCTCCAGGCCGAAGGCGGCCAGGCTGACATAGGCGTTGGGCAGGGGCACGCCAGCGAGCGCGAGCGCCTGGCGAAAGCCGTCCAGGTTCGTGGTGCCGAAATCCGGCGCGACATCTGGCTGCACGCCGGTGCCCACAAAACCAACCCGCCGGTGGCCACGGCTGAGCAGATAGCCGGCGGCGATGCGGCCGGCTGCCTCGTCATCGGTGACGATGCGATCAAACACGTGGCTGAATGGTTGGGCCAGCGTGCCGATCTGGACGACCGCCATCCGGTGCTTGCGCAACCGGCTGGCCATGGTCGCATCGAATGGTAAACCGATGACGATCAGCCCGTCGACCTGGTGGGTGATCGCCAGGCTCGTCAGGTAGCCGTCGCGCTGGGCCGGGGTGGTAACGTCGTAGACGACCAGTTCGTAAGGTAGGCCGGCGAGCGCCGCGCTCACGCCGCGCAGACGATCAACGAAGGAGTCGGCGGTAAAATGGGGGGTAAGCACACCGATACGCCCGATCTGCTTCCGGGCACGGGTGCGGGCCTCAAACTTCGGCACGAAGCCGAGCTCGTCGATCGCCGTGAGCACCTGGGTGCGCGTCTCTTCCGCGACGCGGTCGGGGGCGTTGAGCACCCGCGAGACGGTGGCGATGCTCACGCCAGCGCGCCGGGCTACGTCATAGATCGTCACGGCTGCCACGGGCACCCTTACTAGCGAGCAACGCTGCGCTTCCTTACCAGATCATGTAAGCTCTTTCATTGTATGCGTGGCCGCTGACTCTGTCAAGGACCACTCCCTCCATCCCCCCGGGCCATCCCGGCCTCCCGACCCCTGTCCCCTGTCCCCTGTTCTCATGTGGGCGCCATGTGCTCCATGCCGCCGGCGCACCGGATCTCCCTGAGCGCCCGCTGCATCAGGGCTGGCGTCGCCCGCTCCCAGGCGCCGGTATCGTACGGCGGCTGCGGGTCATATTCGATTGCCAGCTGCAACGCCTGCGCCAGATCGTCGCCGCCGGTCTGCCCGGCGATAAACAGGGCCATGTCGATCCCCGCCGACACGCCGGCGGCGGTGATGATCTTACCCTGGCGCACAAAGCGCTCGGCCACATAGGTCGCGCCGACCTGAGCCAGGAAATCTCGCGAGGCCCAGTGGGTGGTAGCCTGCAACCCCTGCAGCAAACCGGCCGCGCCAAGGATGAACGCGCCCGTGCAGACCGAGGTCGTCCACTGACTGGTAGCGTGGGCGGCCCGGAGCCAGTTGAGGGCCCGCTCGCTGCGCATCACCTCCATCGTGCCGGTTGAGCCGCCCGGGATCAGCACGATATCAGGGTCGGGCAGATCTTCGAGCCGCGCTTCGGCGTGGATGGCGAGGTTCGAATGAAACCCGTGCGTGTCGGTGCGGATGGAGCCGGGGGTCTCGGCGACGAACTGCACCAGCGCATTGGGGATGCGGCACAGTACTTCGTACGGCCCGACTGCGTCGAGCGCGGTCATGCGGTCATAGGCCAGAATGGCGATCTTCATCAGTCCTCCGCAGGTTGAGGGGGCCGTGGCACAAACGCCAGTTGCAGCGCACCGGTCGCCGGGTGCTGCCCGACGATCACCTCGACCATGAACACTTCCCGCAGGCGCTCGGGTGTGAGCACCTGTGCCGGCAATCCCGAGGCGACGATCCGCCCCGCTCGTAGCAGGTAGAGCCGCTGGCAGTAGGCCGCCGCCAGGTTCAGGTCGTGCAGCGTGATCAGGGTGGTGATCCCGAGATTGCGCACCAGCTCCAGCAGTTCCAGCTGGTAGTGGATGTCGAGATGGTTGGTCGGCTCATCGAGGACCAGGAACCGCGGCTGCTGGGCCAGCGCCCGCGCCACCAGCACGCGCTGCTTTTCGCCGCCCGAGAGCGTACTGAACTGGCGGTCAGCGAAGTGCGCCATCTGCACGCGCCGCAGCGCTCCGGCTACAATGCGCGCATCCTCTTGTGTGTCCGACGCCAGCACGCCCTTGTGGGGCGTGCGGCCCATCTGGACCACCTCGGCCACCGTGAACTCGAAGTCGCCTGGCGTCTCCTGAACGACAACCCCCGTGCGGCGGGCACTCTCACGGGCGCTGAGTTGCCAGACATCGTCGTCGTTCAGGCGGATCACGCCAGCCGACGGCCGTAGCATACGGTACACCGCACGCAGCAACGTGGATTTGCCGCTGCCGTTCGGCCCGATCAAACCGACCACCTCGCCTGGCGCAATCTTCAGGCTGACATCATCCACGATCCGCCGGCCGCTCAGTTCGACCGCAACACGGTCGGTATCGAGCTTCACGCACCACCTCCCGCGTCGTGCTTCATGCACCACCCCCCGAGCGGCGTCGGTGCATCAGCCAGATAAAGAACGGCCCGCCGAGCGCCGCCGTCACGATCCCGACCGGCACTTCGCTCGGCGCGATGATCGTGCGACCGATCAGGTCGACCAGCACCAGGTAGAGCCCACCGAGCAGCGTGGCGATCGGCAGCACCCGGCGATGGTCGGCGCCAACCAGCAGCCGCACGATGTGCGGGATCATCAGGCCGACAAAGCCGATCGCTCCCGAGATCGCCACCACGGTGCTGACCATGAGCGAGGTGATCACAAACAACTGGATGCGAAAACGCTCGACATTCACGCCCAACCCGATGGCTGTCTCCTCGCCAGCCAGCAGCGCGTTGAGCGGGCGGGCCTGCAGCAGGAGCAGGAACGTCGAGACGGCCACCGCGAGGCCTGGCACACCCAGGTACTCCCACTTCGCGCCGCCGAGGCTGCCGGCCAGCCAGGTGAGCACCGCCGCCGCGCCGCCGCCAGGGGTGGCCGAACGCAGCACCAGAAAGCTCGTCACCGCCGAGAGCACATAGCCAACCGCCACGCCCGCAAGGACCAGGCGCGTCGGGGCGGCCCGCCCGCCCTGCTGGGCCAGCACATACACCAGCACCATCGCGCCGAGCGCCCCCAGGAAGGCGGCGAGGGAGAGCGAGAGCCCGCCCACAAGCGCCGAGCCGAGCGTGATCACCGCTACCGCTGCTACCGAGGCGCCCGACGAGATCCCAAAGATGTATGGGTCCGCGAGCGGGTTGCGCACCATGGCCTGGAGTGTGGTGCCACTAACCGACAGCGCCGCGCCGACGATCACCGCCAGCAGCGCCCGTGGCAGGCGAAACTGCCAGACGATCTGATCCTCGGTTGGCGTCCAGGTGACCGGCACGGCCCCGGGCAGCAGGTGGTGCAGGATGATCCGCACCACCCGCTCAAAGGGCAGCGGCACCGCGCCGATCGCCACCGCCACGACGATCGCCGCAAGAAGCGCCAGGCTCAGGCCGGCCAGCTGCACCCAGAAGCGCGCGGGCGCGGCGCGATGGCCCACACCCACCGTTGCCGCACCCGCGCGCGGATCGACGAATCGTCTCATTCAAAGGCCTCAGGGTGGAGCGCCCTGGCGATCTGCTCCAGCCCATCGATCACCCGTACGCTGGCCTCGGTGTCAATCGTTGGGATGGGCACCAGTCGATCGTTCTGTACCGCCGGGACGTTCGGGAAGGTGGCTTTGAGGAAGGCGATCCGATCTGCGGCCTCCTGGCCAGGGTAGACGCCGATCAGGATGACATCTGGCTGGCTAGCGGCAAACTCCTCGTTGCTGATCTGAAAACCCTCGGTGGTGATCACATTCGTGCCACCGGCCTTCGCCATCAGGTCGGCCCAGATGCCGAAGCTCAGCACGAAGACCGGCCCATCGCCGCCGTTGTAGAAGGCCACCTTCACCGGCTCAAGCCCCGCGACCTTCGCGACCACCGCAGCCTCACGCGCCTGCAACTCGGCGATCAGCGCCTCCGCCCGCTCGCTCACGCCGAAGACCTGGCCGAGCATGCGCAGATCATTGTAGACCGTCTCGATCGACTTCGTCTGGCTGGCCGGGTCAGTCGGGGTGCAGCTGCCGCCGGTGGAGATGACCTGCGCCCCGGTGGCCTCGATCTCGGCTACTGTCGCGTAGCCGTTGGCCGGGTCGTAGGCGAAGCCCTCCAACCCCTCGGAGATCACCAGGTCAGGCTGCTGGCTCAGGAGCACCTCCCTGGCGGGCCAGGCCATGCCGGTGCCGATGACCGTAATCCCCTCGGCGCGTGCCGCGAGGTCGGGCCGGATGTCGGTGTAGGTTCCCGCCAGGGCGACAATCCGGTCCTGCACACCCAGGGCGAGCAGCAGCTCGGTGGGGGGCTGCCAGAGGCTCACCACCCGCTCGGGCGGCGCGTCGAAGGTCAGGCTGCGCCCACAGTTCTCGATGGTAACGGGGAAGGCGGCGGGCGCTACCGGCGCGCTGGTTGCGTTCGGGGGCGAGGGTATGCTGGTCGGCACCGAAGCCGCTGGAGCACTCCCACAGGCGGCCAGGAGCGTGCAGCAGACCAGCATGCTGAGCAGGCGGTTCAGGCTATACACGGATTCGCTTCCTCCATCGTGATCACGTAGGTCGTTCCATGCAGGAGGTTATCAGAACGATCAGGCGCGTGGGAGAAGCTCCCCGCCTGAGCGAGGATGGCCTCCGGGGCGTCACCAGGCCCGCTCCCCCACACACGCCTACCGCTGCTGTCCAGCCCTGAACGCGCGTGGGAGCGGGCGACTCAGGGCAAGGCGATGGGCTGCATCACCACCGAACCGGCTCGCGGCGGGCAGGAGCAACCCGGGTCGGACACATCAGATCGTCGATCTGCGGCTTGAAGAGATAGATGATGCTGGTGACGGCCAGGATCAGCCTGAACGGCACGACAAACAGGCCAGCGTAGAAGTGCCAGCGCCAGATCAGGCGATAAAGCCGGGAGGCGACCGCAGCCTCACTGCCCAGCGCGGTATCCGCCGCCGGTAGCGCCGGCGATGTATCGGTCATTGTCGACATGAGGCGAAACTCCTGTGTACTAGCGTAAGGGCGGTGCCATCAGTGCCGAGATGGGTGGACACTGGCACGCGGGCGTCCCGCATGCTATGGCTCAAGCCGCGAGCTCGTGCCCGGCGAAACCAGCCTGCGCCGGCGCGATCCGGCCCTGCCGGCGGCCCACGGGGCGGCGAGCAAGGGGCCGCACCTGCACTCCTGGTGCAGGCCGGCCATGCGGGGCGACCGGCGCTGCGCGTCGCTCAGGCAAAGCGCACAGCACAGCCGGCTGGAATACGCGGCCGGAACAAACCACGGGATGGGAAACCCTGAGGCGATCTGTCGGGCGGGCGGAGGTCAGGCGGCGCGTGGGGGCG
>SFCB01000175.1 GCA_004367505.1 Chloroflexi bacterium OHK40
CGCCCCAGTGGGGCGTCTCTACCGCCCCAATGGGGCGTCTCTACGCCCCACCGGCGCGACTCATCACGATCGCGCTCCCACCCGTACAGACGCCCCAGTGGGGCGTCTCTACCGCCCCAATGGGGCGGCTCATCACGATCGCCCACCCGTACAGACGCCCCAATGGGGCGTCTCTACCGCCCCAATGGGGCGTCTCTACCGCCCCAATGGGGCGTCTCTACCGCCCCATTGGGGCGTCTCTATCGCCCCAATGGGGCGCCTCCATCGCCCCACCGGCGCGTCTCCAAGCCCTCACCCTGGATATGCCCTGATACAATTGCAACGGAGCTACCCATGGCCTTCCCCACCCACCCGCTGCCCGCCGATACGATCATGGCTCGCCTGGCCGAGCTGCGCGCCCACGACGTGCCCTGGCGCGAGGGGCGCCTGCTCGCCGGCATCTACGACCCGGGCGCCGAGACTCGGACTACCATCCAGGCCGCCTACAGCGCCTTCCTCAGCGAGAACGCTCTCTACCCCAACTTCTTCCCCAGTCTGCTACGGATCGAGCGCGATGTCGTCGCCGCCATGGCCGAACTGCTGCGCGGCGATGGGGCCGTCGGCAACTGCACCAGCGGTGGCACCGAGAGCATTCTGCTCGCTGTCAAGGCCGCCCGCGACCACGCCCGCGCTACGCGCCCCGAGCTGACCGCGCCGGAGATCATCCTCCCCCAGACAGCCCACGCCGCATTCCACAAGGCCTGCCACTACCTCGGTGTACGCCCGGTCGTCACCCCGATTGAGCCGACGAGCTTCCGCGCCGATCTGCCAGCGATGGCCGCAGCGATCACCCCCCAGACGATCATGCTGGTCGCCTCGGCGCCCTGCTACTCCCACGGCGTGATCGACCCGATCCCGGCGATCGCCGCCCTCGCCCGGGAGCGGGGCCTGCTCTGCCACGTGGACGCTTGCGTCGGCGGCATTCAGCTCTCGGTCATGCGGCGCATGGGCTACTCCCTGCCCGATTTCGACTTCAGTGTGCCCGGAGTCACCTCGATCTCTGTCGATCTGCACAAGTATGGCTACGCCGCCAAAAACTGCTCGGCCATCCTCTACCACACGCCCGATCTGCGCCGCCACGCGCTCTTCTGTAGCAGCGCAACCACCGGCTACGCGGTGATCAACCCCACCGTGCTCTCTACCCGCTCGGGCGGGCCCCTCGCCGGTGCATGGGCCGCCATCCATGCCATCGGTGAGACGGGCTACCAGCAGATCGTCCGCGAGACGATGGCGTGCACCGCCGAACTGATCGCCGCCGTGCGCTCCGTGGAGGGGCTGCGCGTCCTCGGTGCGCCGGAGATGTGCATGTTCGCCTTCGCCGCCGAGGATCTGAATATCTTCGAGCTCGACGACGCTATGGCCCGGCGCGGATGGCTACTCCAGCCCCAGCTGAGCAAAGGGGCCTCGCCTGCCAACCTGCACGTGAGCGTGCACCAGGGCACAGTGGGCCACGCGGACGCCTTTACCACGGCCCTGCGCGAGAGCGTCGCGGAGGTGCGCGCAGGACCCGGCGTAGGCGACGTGGCGGCCCTCCAGGCCGAGGTGCTGGAGCTGATGGCCCGCCCCGGACCTGAGACCTTCGCCCGTGTTGCTGCCCTCGCCGGGCTCACTCCGGGCCAGATGCCCACCGGCTTCGCGCGGATCAATACCGTGCTCAATCTGCTCCCCGAGGCGGTGGTGGACGCGCTGCTCGTGGAGTATCTCAATTCCATCTACTGATACCGCCACGAGAGCCCGCGCAGGCGCGCCTGGCCCTTCGTAGTCGCGTGCTTCAGCGCCACGGCCCGCCGGAACGACGTGAATATCCGTCACACCAAACCCCCGGTCCACCCTGAACGACGGGCTGTTGAGCGTGCTATACTTCCCGGGCATGAGCACCAGCGAAAGCATCATCAGCGCCGAGCAGCGCTATACATCCGGCCTCTACCCGAAACGGCCCGTGGCGATCGTGCGCGGCGAGGGCGCCCGGCTCTACGATGCCGAGGGCCGCGCCTACATCGACTGTGTGGCGGGCCAGGGCGCCGCCAACCTCGGCCACAGCCACCCCGCTGTGGTTGCCGCAGTACAGGCTCAGGCCGCCACTCTCATGAGCTGCCCTGAGATCTTCCACAACGACCGGCGCGCCGCCTACCTTGCCGAACTCACCGCCGCCCTGCCCTTCCCCGCGCGCGTCTTTCTCTGCAACAGCGGCGCCGAGGCCGTGGAGGCCGCCCTTAAGTTCGCCCGCCTGCTCACGGGTCGCCCCGGGGTCGTGGCGGCCAGGCGGGGCTTCCACGGCCGCACGATGGGTGCCCTCAGCGCCACCTGGGAGCCAAAATACCGCGAGCCTTTCGCCCCCCTCGTCCCCGCGTTCAGCCACGTGCCCTACGGCGAGCCCGAGGAACTGGCGGAGGCCGTGGGCGCGCAGACAGCCGCTGTGCTGCTCGAGCCCGTGCAGGGCGAGGGCGGTGTGCGCCCGGCTCCCCCCGGCTACCTGGAGGCCGCCCGCCGTAGCTGCGATGAGCACGGCGCCCTGCTGCTCATCGACGAGGTGCAGACCGGATTCGGCCGTACCGGGCGCCTCTTCGCCATTGAGCATAGCGGTGTCACGCCCGACGTGCTGATCCTGGCGAAGAGTATTGCCGCCGGCCTGCCGATGGGCGCGGTGGCCATCCACGAGCGCCTCGGCCCCCTCCCGGGTGGTGCCCACGGCTCTACCTTCGGTGGTAATCCACTCCTCTGCGCCGCCGCCAGTGCCGCGCTGCGCGTCTACCAGGAGCAGGAACTGCCGCGCCAGGCCGCCGCGAAGGGCGCCTGGCTCATGGGGCGCCTGCGCGAGCTCCAGCTACCCGCTGTGCGCGAGGTGCGCGGCCTCGGTCTGCTCGTTGGCCTCGAACTGAAGACGCGCGTCCAGCCCTACCTCCAGGCCCTGCTGGAGCGCGGTGTCCTCGCGCTGCCCGCCGGCCCCACGGTGCTACGGCTCCTGCCGCCCCTCGTCATCTCCGATGATGAGCTTGCGGAGGTCGTGGATGCAGTCGCGGCCGTCCTTCGTTAGGCCGTCGTTCCCGGATGCCGGAGCTGGGCAGGCGCGCGAACACGCTTACGCCTGGCGCAGACGGCATCATTGACCCGAATCTATCGCGCTCCACGGCGATCTCCAGATGAACAAAATTGGCATCATCGACCTCGGCTCCAACACCACCCGCCTGATCGTTATGGCCTACGAGCCGGGCCGCTGCTTCCGCCTCGTCGATGAGGTGAGCGAGGTGGTGCGCCTCGCCGAGGGTGTGGATAGCAACGGCTACCTGCAGCCCGAGCCCATCCGCCGCGCCGTCGAGGCCCTGCGCATGTTCGAGAGCTTCTGCCACGGCACCGGCGTGCAGACCATCATCGCCGTGGGGACCAGCGCTATCCGCGAGGCCGCCAATCAGGATGAGTTCTGGGCCGCGCTGCGCCGCGCCACGCGCCTGAACCTGCGGATCATCAGCGCCGAGGCGGAGGCTCGCTACGGCTACCTCGGTGCTACCAACGCCCTCGGCCTCCGCCACGGCTTCATCTTCGACACCGGGGGCGGCTCCACCCAGGTCGGCGCCGTGCTCGACCGCCGCCTCACCGAGATCTTCTCCGTGCAGGCCGGTGTGCTGCGCTTTACCGAGCGCTACGTGCGCTCCGACCCGGTGAGCAAGCGCGATCTGCGGGCCCTCCGTGCGGGCGCCCGCGACGCCTTCGCCCCCCTCGACTGGCTGCGCACCGCCCCCGGCCTGACCCTCGCCGGTATCGGTGGTACCGTGCGCACCCTCGCCCGGATCGACCAGAAGCAGCGCGCCTACCCGCTCGACCGCGTTCACGGCCACATGCTTACGCGCGAGCACCTCGCCCAGATCGTCGAGGAGCTGGCCCGCCGGCCCAGACGCGAACGCGAGCAGATCCCCGGCCTCAAGGCCGACCGCGCCGATGTCACCCTCGCCGGCGCTGTGATCGTCGAGGAACTGATGGACCGAGGCGGCTTCCGTGAGTTGCTCGTCAGTGGCCAGGGCGTCCGCGAGGGGATCTTCTACGAGCACTTCCTGCAAGGTAGCGACCCACCGCTCCTTGACAACCCACGGGCCTTCAGCGTGCTGAACCTCGCCTACCTGAGTGGCTACGAGCAGGAGCACTGCCACAAGGTCGCCGAGCTCAGCCTCAGCCTCTTCGACCAGCTCGCGCCCCTGCACGCCTACGGGCCCTGGGAGCGCGAACTGCTTGGCTATGCCGCTACCCTCCACGATATCGGTGTCTCCGTCGGCTACTACGACCACCACAAGCACTCCGAGTATCTCGTTCATAACGCCGCCCTGCTCGGCTTCACGCACCGCGAGATCGCCCTGCTCGGCTTCCTGGTGCGCAATCATCGCAAGGGCCTCGCCGACGTCACACCCTATCTGTCCATCCTGCAGCCCGACGATGAGCTGCGGATCATGCGCCTCAGCGCCCTCCTGCGCATCGCGGAGTACCTCGAGCGTAGCAAGAGCCAGGTCGTGCGCCACGTGCGCGTCGAGCTCGGCGCCGACGTGCACGTCTACGTCGAGGCCAGTGGCAACGCCGATGTCGAGATCTGGGACGCCAACCGCCGCGCCGGGCTCTTCAAGAAGGCCTTCGACCGTGACATCACCATCCTCCCCACCCCGTAATCCGCGTGTCCCGCGTGTACTCCGCTGGTCGCTTGCCATCCTCGCCGCGCTCGCGCTCGTCGGTGGCAGTGGCGGCTACCTCTGGCTCCGCCGCAGCCTGCCTCAGACGAGCGGTACCGTGACGGTGCGGGGCCTCGGGGCGCCCCTCACCATCACCCGTGGCGCCGATGCCATCCCCCACATCAGCGCCCGGAGCGAGGCCGACGCCCTCTTCGGCCTCGGCTATGTCCACGCCCAGGAGCGCCTCTGGCAGATGGAGTTCCAGCGCCGTGTGGGCCACGGCCGCCTCGCCGAGATCGTTGGCCCCGCCGGCCTCGAGGCCGACCGCTTCCTGCGTACGCTTGGCGTCTCGCGGGCCGCTTCCAGCGCCTACACCAACCTCGACCCGGACACCCGCGCCTTGCTCGATGCCTATGTCGCCGGGGTGAACGCTTTCCTCGATGCCCACCGCGGACGCCTGCCCGCTGAGTTCACCATCCTCGGCGTCGAGCCGGAGCCCTGGCGCCCCGAGGACTCGCTCGTCTGGGTCAAGATGATGGCCTGGGATCTCGGTGGCAACTGGCGCGATGAACTGCGCCGCATCGCGATCGAGCAGCGCCTCGGCCCCGAGGCCACCGCTTTCCTCCTCCCCCCCTTCGCCGCAGACGATCCCCTCATCCTGCCCGAGACCGCCCGAGCTGCCCCTCCAGCCGCCTCAGCGGCCCATCGCGCCACCCCTCAGGCCACCTCATCAGAACAGCACTACACCGGACTCGCCCGCGTTGCCGAACGCCTGGAGGCTACCCTCGGCCTCGGCGGTGAGCACGTAGGCAGCAACAACTGGGTGCTGGCCGGCACCCGCACCGCCAGCGGCCGCCCCTTGCTCGCCAACGACCCCCACCTCGGCGCCCAGGTGCCTGGCCTCTGGTTCCTCGCGCACCTGCGCGGCGGCACGCTCGACGCCGTCGGCGCTACCCTGCCCGGTCTCCCCGGCATCGTCATCGGCCGCAACCAGCGCATCGCCTGGGGCGTCACCAACACCGGCCCCGACGTCCAGGATCTCTTCATCGAGCGCGTGAACGCCCGCAACGCAGTCCTCTACCAGGGCCGCTGGGAGCCCCTCACCATCATTCCCGAGACCATCCGCGTCAAAGGCGCGGAGGATGTCGAGCTCTTCGTGCGTGTCAGCCGCCACGGCCCCCTGATCTCCGATGTCGTCGAGGGCACTGGCGACCCCCTCGCCTTCCGCTGGACGGCCCTCGACCCCGAGGATGGCACCCTGCGGGCCTTCCTCGGCATCAATCGCGCCGGTAGTTGGGCCGAGTTCACCACGGCCCTCACCAGCTACCACGCGCCGATGCAAAACTTCGTCTATGCCGATGTGGATGGCAACATCGGCTACTACGCCCCCGGCGCCCTCCCCATTCGCGGCCGTGGCGATGGCACCCGCCCCGCCGAGGGCTGGACCGGCCACCACGACTGGCGCGGCTACGTGCCCTTTGCCGCCCTGCCCCACGAGCTCAACCCCGCCCGTGGCTATATCGTCACTGCCAACAACCGTGTGGCCGCTCCATCCTACCCCTACCTCATCTCCACCGACTTCGCCGCCCCCTACCGGGCTAGCCGCATCATCGAGCTCATCGAGGCCACCTCCCGCCACACCCCCGAGAGCATGGCCGCCATCCAGGCCGATGTCGTCTCGCTCCAGGCCCGCCAACTCCTCCCCGCGCTCACGGCGATCGACCCGCCCGGTGAGCGCGAGGATCGGGCCCTGGAGTTGCTACGGGCCTGGGACGGCACCATGGCCCCCGACAGCCCCGCCGCCGCCGTCTACGCCGCCTACTACCAGGCCATCCCCGAGCTCGTCTTCGGCGACGAGTTGCGCGAGGGCTTCGCCGAGCTCTACGACGACCAGACCAACAACCACGCCCTCGTCCTCGCCGACGTCCTCACTGGCGATGCCGCCGACTGGTGCGACGATGTGAACACCTCTGCGCCCGAGCGCTGCGCCGACATCCTCGCCGCCGCCCTCACGGCGGGCTTGGAAACCATGGCCGAGGCCCAGGGTACACCCACCATCGAATCCTGGCGCTGGGATCGCGCCCACACTGTGATCTTCCCCCACAACCCCTTCGACAACGTTGGCGCCCTGCGCCCGCTCTTCAGCCGCAGCATCCCCAACGGTGGCGACGCCTTCACCGTCAACGCCGCCCCTATCAGCCGCGACCAGCTCTACCAGCAGCGCAACGTCTCCTCCTATCGCCAGATCATCGATCTGGCCGACCCGGACGCCTCACGCTTTATGTTCACCACCGGCCAGTCGGGCAACCCGCTCAGCCCCCACTATGATGACCTGATCGGCCCGTGGCAGCGGGTGGAGTTCACGGCCATCCCCACGGACGGCACGGCCCAGGGCGCCACGCTCACCCTGACGCCGTGATATAATGCCGCGAGCGGTTCCAACCCAATGGCGGGCCGGCCGGCCCGAGCTCGCGATGCGCTGCCCCTTCTGCCAGCACCAGGACACCGACGTCCTCGATACGCGCAAACTCAACGACGGCGAGATGATCCGCCGCCGACGCAAGTGCCGCACCTGCGGCCGGCGCTTCACCACCTACGAGCGCGTGGAGACGGTGAGCCTCACCGTGGTCAAAAAGGATGGCGAGCGCGAGCCCTACGAGCGCGAGAAGATTATGCGCGGTGTGCGCACCGCCTGCTACCGCCGCCCTGTCTCCGCCCAGCAGCTTGAGCAGCTCGTCAACGATGTTGAGGCCGCCATCATGGCCACCGACGACCACGAGGTGAGCAGCACCGCCATCGGCGACGAGGTGATGCGCCGCCTGCGCGAGCTCGATGATGTCGCCTATATCCGTTTTGCCTCGGTCTATCGCTCTTTCGCCGATATCGGCAAGCTGCGCGAGGCCGTCGATGAGCTGCTCGAGAACCAGTAGGTCCTGGCCTCCTGCCACCGATGCGGGGGCGTACCTCTCTCGAACCCGGAGCCTGATCTGATGAGCGTCGACACTACGCCCGAGCAGCGCGAGCAGCCCGAGGCCCCAGCGGAGCAGCCCCGGGCCCCGCGTGAGCCCCTGGCCCGCCGGCTTGGGCTCTCCTTCGCCCAGGTCGAGTGGCGCCTGACCTTGCTGGTCGCGCTGCTGATGGCCCTCGCCTGGTGTACCTTCTTCCTCGGCCCGAGCCTGCTGCAGATTCTCGCCGGCATCGTGCCCGTGATGGCCGGGCTCTACCTCGGCCGGCGCGTCAAGGGCGATTGGCTCGCCCACGGCCTGGTGCTCGGGGTGGCCGGCTTCGCCTTCGGGCTGATCGCCGTGCTGATCTACGGTAGCCTCGGCCAGGCCGGCGTGCTCCCCATGCCGGAATTGCAGCTCCAGCCTGATACGCCCCCCGCCCGCGCCACGCTCCAGGATCTGCTCTTCTTCTATACCACCTTCTCGCTCTTCGCGCTGATCCCCTTCCCAGCCTTCGGCACCGTGATGGCCGGCCGCGCCGAGCAGCGTAACCGCCAGCTCCGCGAAGAGGTCGCCGAGCGCGGTGGGCGCCTCGAACGCCCCGGTGTCGTTCGCACCCTGGATGACCTGCAGGGGCTCTCGCTGCCCCAGCTCGGCTCCTACGTGGCCAATCTCTACCGTAAGCAGGGCTTCGAGTTCAAGGATTATCGCTTCGTCGATAAGGATAAACACCTCGATCTGGAGTTCGACTATGAGGGCGAGCGCTACCTGCTACGCCTCACCGTGGCCGACAAGGTGCGCCCCGGTACGATCGAGAGCCTCGTGCAGGATATGAAGCGCCGCGGCATCCCGAAGGGGGTCGCAATTACCTCCACTGAGTACACGCCCGATGCGCTCAAAGCCGCTGCGAGCAAGCGGCAACTCGTCGCGATCGATGGCCAGACGTTATTCGAGATGGCTGAGGGGTAGCCGGCTTCGCTCGCTGGCCCCCGGTGGCGGCACACCTGCGTCCCGCCCGTCCGGGCCGCTGGCGCGCGCTGCGCCCCCGCTCCGTGTGTGAGCCCCGTCGGGCCGGCCCGGGCCCGGCGGCCAGGAGGAACCATGAAGCTCGACCTCACCGGGCGCGCGGCCCTGGTAACAGGCGCAAGCCGTGGCATCGGGCGCGCCATCGCCGAGCATCTCGCCGCCGCCGGGGCCGCGGTGACGATCAACTATCGTGGCAATGCCGCCGCCGCCGCCGAGGCCGTCGCCGCTATTCGCGCTGCTGGTGGCACGGCAACCGCCATCCAGGCCGATGTCGGCAATACCGACGAGGTGGAACGTCTCGTGAAGGCCGCCATCGAGGCCCACGGACGCCTCGATATCCTCGTGAACAACGCCGGCATCACCCGCGATACGCTGCTCATGCGCATGAAGGACGATGACTTCGACCAGGTGCTCGGCACCAATCTGCGCGGGGTCTTCCTCTGTACCCGGGCCGTCCTGCGCCCCATGAGCAAGCAGCGCAGTGGCCGCATCATCAACCTCGCTTCGGTGATCGGCCTGATCGGCAATGCGGGCCAGGCCAACTATGCCGCCGCTAAGGCCGGGATCATCGGCTTCACCCGGGCCACCGCCCGCGAGATCGCCCCCCGCGGCGTCACGGTCAATGCCGTGGCCCCCGGCTTCATCGACACCGAGATGACTGGCGTCCTCGGGGAGGAGACAAGGAAAGCCATCCTGGAACGCATCCCCCTCGGGCGCTTCGGCCAGCCCGCCGAAGTCGCCGCTCTCGTGACCTTTCTCGCCTCCGACGCCGCCGCCTATATCACCGGCCAGACGTTTACCATCGATGGGGGCCTGGTCATGCAGTGAGGCGTTCTGCCCCTGATCCGCTTCCAGGTGTCATCACGCGATCCCGGCAACGGGTAGAGGTGCGGCGCGCTACCGTTCAGGCTCCATATCCAGATATCCTATGCTCAACAAAGTCCTCATCGCCAATCGCGGCGAGATCGCCGTTCGCATCGTGCGCGCCTGCCAGGAGCTCGGCATCCAGAGTGTGGTCGCCTATAGCGAGGCCGACCGCGACTCGCTTGCGGTGCGCCTGGCCGATGAGGCCGTCTGCATTGGGCCGGCTGCCCCCGCCCGATCCTACCTAAACCCCCCCGCCCTCATCAGCGCGGCCCTCATTACCGGCTGCGACTCCATCCACCCCGGCTATGGCTTCCTCTCGGAGAATCCCTACTTCGCCGAGATGTGCGCCGACTGTAAGCTCACCTTCATCGGCCCCAGCGCCGAGACGATCCGCCTCATGGGCGATAAAGTCATCGGCCGGCAGACGATGCGCGCCGCCGGCGTGCCGACGGTGCCAGGCTCCGAGGGTGAACTGAAGAGCGTCGAGGAGGCGATTGAGGTCGCTCGCACCATTGGCTACCCCGTCCTGCTGAAGCCCTCGGCAGGCGGTGGCGGGCGCGGTATGCGCGTTGCCTACGATGAGAGCGACCTGCTGCGGGCCTACCCCACCGCCCGCGCCGAGGCCGAGGCCGCCTTTGGCCGGGGCGACCTGCTGCTCGAAAAGTACCTCACCAATGTGCGCCACGTTGAAGTGCAGGTGCTCGCCGATAGCTTTGGCCACGCCATTCACCTCGGCGAGCGCGACTGCTCGGCCCAGCGCCGCCACCAGAAGATCGTCGAAGAGGCTCCCTCCCCCGTCGTTACCCCGGAGCTGCGCGCCAGAATCGGCGCCGATGCCGTGCGCGGGATCACCTCCATCGGCTACGTGAACGCCGGTACGCTCGAGTTCCTGATGGACCAGGACGGCCAGTACTACTTCATCGAGATGAATACCCGCATCCAGGTGGAGCACCCGGTTACCGAGCTCGTCACCGATACCGACCTGGTGCGCTGGCAGCTCTTGATCGCCTCCGGCGAGCGCTTGACGCTCCAGCAGAATGCCATTAGAATAGCGCGGCACGCGGTGGAATGCCGTATCAATGCGGAAGATCCAGCCAGGGACTTTCTCCCCGCGGGCGGCGAGATCGAGTTCTATCTGCCCCCCGGCGGGCCCGGTGTCCGGGTGGACTCACACCTCTACGCTGGCTATACGCCGCCCGGAAACTACGACTCGCTGCTGGCGAAGATCATTACCTACGGCGATACCCGCGACGATGCTCTCAACCGGATGCGCCGTGCGCTCCATGAGTGTATTATCACTGGGATTAAGACGACCATCCCCTTCCAGCTTGCGCTGATCGACGATCCGGCCTTTCGCGCCGGCCGGCACCACACCGGCTATGTCGCCGAACTGCTGCAACGCTGGAAGAGCGAGCAGGCCGCAACCGTGGCGTAGCCCTTGCTACCACGATGTCGCCCCGAGCGGCGGGGCGCCCGCCCAACGAAGGACCGTCTGCCGTCCTTGAAGCGCTGTTTAACAACCGGCACCGGTGTACCCGAGCGGGGCAGGGCCCGCTGGCACGGGCGTGTGATCGTCGATCGCCGCCCGCCTACAGCCATGGAGGCTTCCCGTGGGTAGTCTGCGCCACCGCGTTCGTATCGCCGCCCTGCAGATCCTCTTCGAGGTCGATGCGACCGATCATCCGATCGATGTCGTGTTCGAGCGTCGCCGGGCCGAGGAGTTGCTCGCATCAGATGGGGAGCGCTTCCTGCATCGGCTGGTCTTCGGCGTTTGGGAGCATCGCTCCTACCTCGACGGGATCATCGAAGAGGCCGCACCGAACTGGCCAATTACCCAGATGCCGGGCGTCGATAAGGCTATTCTACGGATCGCCCTCTTCGAACTGCTGATCGACGACCAGGAGCGCACTCCTGTGAAGGCTGTGATCAATGAGGCCGTCGAGCTTGCCAAGCAGTTCGGCAGCGATAACTCCAGCCGGTTTGTGAATGGGGTCCTCGGTACTGTCGTGAGCCGCTACCGGCCTGGCCACGACGACCTGTCATGACGCTTCCGCAGCATAGGAAAGGTACACACTATTATGGCTTCGCCCGAGGTTGAGGAGCGCCTGCGCAAGATTATCGCCGAGCAGCTCGGTGTGGATGAGTCTCAGATCGTTCCTGGTGCCAACTTTTCCAAGGATCTGAACGCCGACTCGCTGGACCTCGTTGAGCTTATTATGTCCATCGAGGAAGAGTTCGGCATCGAGATCAGCGACGAGGACGCCGAGAAGATCGAGACGGTCGACGACGCCCTCAAGTACCTCGCCGCGCATCCCGCTAGCGAGTAAGCAAGCGGGCCGGGGCTCGCGCGGCACGAGCTCCGGCCCTTCCTCGCGTTAGCTCTCCGCTACCCCGCCACGAACCCGAGCAGCATGAGCCCCCCGCTCGCCACAAGCTGCCCAATGCTCCAGAACCCCAGGCTTGCCCATGCCTCCGGCTTGGCCCAGGCCCCCCGCGCAACCCGCCAGCTGTTCCACACTACGATCGGCAGTGCCCCGATGGGCGCCAGCGCGACGGGCCACCGCAGCCCCGCCAGCCCGATCAGCGGGAGCGTAAGGCAGGCCACCAGCAACGCCACTACATAGAGCTGCGCCGCCCGCCGCCTGCCCCACAGTACTGCCAGAGTGAGCTTGCCCACCTGCGCGTCGCCCGCAGCGTCCGGCAGGCTTACGGCCACCAGCATCGCGAACTGCAACAGGCAGAGCGGTACGAGCGCCAGCAGAAGCTCCCCTCCAACACCACCGGCTTGCAACACGTAGCCCACAAGGGCCGGCATGCCCGGCACCACCAGCGCGCCCACCAGCTCACCCAACCCCCGCCGGTGCAAGAACAGGGGTGGCCCGCTGTAAAGCCAGGCGAACACAATGCCCGTCAGCAGTGCCGCCAGCGCCACCAGCGGCATGGGCGCCAGACGGGCTGCCACCAGCGCCAGTGCCAGCCCTAGCCCCCCGGTCCCCAGTGCC
>SFCB01000142.1 GCA_004367505.1 Chloroflexi bacterium OHK40
AAGAACGGTGGCAGCTTGCGGTGATACGAGCAGGCGAGGCTCCTCCGGCGCCGCTCCGTGCCTGTCCACCTGAACTCAGACCCACCGCGTAAGTCCTGTCATATGAGCGCCCGGCAAGCTCGCCCGCGACAACCTCAAGCACGGCGATTGGAGCTGCCACTTCTACCAGGGTGAATAGCTCATCGGCGATGGCGATCTGGTCGCCCACTCGCAACAGCCGGGGCTCAGTGACGCGCTCACCGTTCACGAAGGTGCCATTGCGACTGTTCAGATCGAGCAGGAGATACTGCGCACCCTCGCAGCGTAACTCGGCGTGCCGCCGACCGACCCGCTTGCTCGTGAGTATCACCTGGTTGCCGGGATCACGGCCGATGGTTACCGTTTCGTCGCCAAGCTCCAGGCGAAGCCCGACGAGCTGGCCTCGAAGCGCGTGGAGCTCTGCTGCCATAGATCATCCTTTCCGTAAAAGCCCTGGTCCAACGAGCACACAGTAGCCCGCACCGCCGACAAAAAAAGCGCCGGCGGGCGCCTACTTTTCAGCGCCCGCCGGCACAACGCCCACCCGCGAGTGTGGAGCGTCCTCAGGTTTCACAAAGCCAGAGCGCGTCGTGCGTGGCAGCGACAATCACCTCACTAGTGGCCCCAAACGCGATGGAAACCAGCGGCTCATCACACTGCTCAGCACGCATAAGAGCACCATCGCGCACCCGCCAGATCTGCAGGTGCGGACCCCAGGCCAGCGCCAGCCGCTCCCCATCGGGTGCAAAACGGAGGCCGCTCCAGGGCCCATCCGGCTTCACCCTGAGCTCTCGGAGGTGTGCCCCGCTCTGGACATCCCAGAGGGTGACCCCATCGCGTGTTGCCGTGGCGAGGGTTGCACCGTCGGGCGCAAAGCAGACCCGCTCCACCGCCCGTTGCATGCTGATCCGGCGCTGGAGCAGACCCTCAGCAACGCCCCAGAGCTGCACGCCGTCATCAGTGATGGCCGCCAGCTTCTCACCAGTGGGATCGAACACGAGGCACTGGTAAGGCCGGGCCGTATCTACCGCCAGCGAGTGCAGCGGCGTCTGGTCGGTCACCCGCACCAGCTGCACGCTCTCGCCGTGGTCGAGGGCCACAAGCGCGGCATCGGGACTGATGGCGAAGTTCGGCACCAGCACATCGTGGGCGATCGTCGTAGGCTCAACGCCCGGGCGGCGCACGGTTACGCACTCCAGGCCCCGATCCGCATGGGCCACGATCAGCACACTGCCATTCGTACAGTAGAGCTCGTCAGGCCTGTAGGGAAACTCCGCCCGTCCCCGCTCAGCAAAGGTGGCACCATCGTAGAGGGCCAGACCTGCGGCAGAGGCCACCGCGAGCAGGCTGCCGTCAGGAGAGGGGGCCACGTGCGTGATCGCCCCCCGTCCGCGCCCGAGCACCGCCAGCGGCTCGGATCGGAATCGCGGGGATATGCTGTCGCACGCCCTGTCGGGCGCCGGTGCAAGTGTGACGGTGAGCGAGGCGGCGCCAATCCGAATCGACATCGGGCTCAGCAGGGCGGTGCGGGCGATCCGCCGGCCGTCCACCCAGGTTCCGTTCATGCTCTCCAGGTCAACCAGAACAATCTGCTCGTGCTCCTGGCGGATCTCGGCATGACGACGAGAGACCTCCGGGTCGGAGAGCGGCAGATCGCACGCCGCTTCGCGCCCGATCAGCAACGGCAGGCTGAACTGGTCGTGTCGACGCTGGCCCGTCATCGGATCGATCCAATCTACCAGCACGATCGGCATAGACCTCCTCTGCAACGCGTGGATATACTGATCGCCGCTCACGCGCGGTATGCGTGGGCGGCGATGATAGACGGTCGCATACGCGGGCGTGGGAGCCGCCAGCACGACAGCGCTGGGCGCTCTGATGCGACCATCGTATCCTACGGCAGGCCCATGGTGGCATCCCGCATTTATGTGATTTCCAGGGGATACCGCCATGGAGAAGTGCCCACACTACAGCACAGCGTCCACTCCGCTGCCCCACAACCTCCACACCAGGCGTTGTGGAGCGATGGAGCGATAGAGTTGCGCGAGCTGAGCCAATGTGGGACCGTCACATCGCTGCGGTATCACGGGTGGGGAGGCGGCTCAGAGGAGGCGGCGCTTTCGGGCAAGGTTTACGGCCTCACGACCGTTGCTCACCCCAAGCTTGCCATAGATGTGCTTGAGGTGCGAGCTCACCGTGTGCTGCGAGATCATCAACTGCTCGGCGATCTCCTTCTGGCTGTAGCCCATCTCGAGCAACGCCAGCACCTCTCGTTCACGATCGGTGAGCGCCATGGACGCCGCATCCGTGCCAGGCTCCTCGAAGCGGAACATCGCCTGGCTGTGTGCCAGGCCGATCACATCGCCGTGGGCCAGCCGGCAGGCCGAGGTAAGGCGCTGGCCATTTACGAAGGTGCCGTGCATGCTGTGATCGTGAAGCACGTACGCGCCCTCTTCCCAGCTGATCGTGGCGTGCCGACGCGAGATATCCACCCGGTGCTCAGAGACGCGCACGCCACAGGTGGGGTCGCGACCGATCGAGCAACCCTCTCGCGTGAGGCCGTACTCGGCGTGAAAACTGGTTCGCGTCGGCGCGGGCTCGTCGAGCGGGACGCCCGTGGCAGGTGGGCCGAGCCGATCGGGTGGCAGGCTATCCTCGTGGATGGGGATCAGCACCGCGCCCCGCCACTCGCCGGTAGGTGCGGTCATGATGCGTGCCTCCGCGTTGTACCTCGCTCGATGGTCTTACCTAGATCAAGGCGCCGCGTGCCTTCCAGACGCCAGATCCGCATGGTGCCGTCATAGGCTGCCGTCGCAAAGTAGCGCCCGTCGTTACTGAACGCGGCGTCTGAGAGCGGCTCGGTGTGACTCGTGGCCTCGCCGATGAGCGGCAGGTCGCTGTGCTCCGTCGACCGCAGCTGCAACTCGCTCCCACGGATCGCCGCAAGTGTCCGCCCGCCATGGGCAAAGATCAGCCGTTGCGCCCCTGACTGCTCGCCAGCTATCCTGCCGCGCAAGGTGCCGTCTGGCAGCTGTAGTACCTCAATCCCATCGTCGGAGCTAAGGGCGAGCAGCCGGCCGTCGGGGGTCAGGGCGATCGTGTTGATGCCAACCTCCTCGCCGAGCGTCGGTGGCAGGAGAATCTCACGCCGGGTGTGCAGGTTCCAGACATGTACCCTGCGCTGCTCGCAGATCGCCAGCGTGCCCCCATCCAGCGAGAGTGCCACATCGCAGATATCGAACACCCGGGTCATGCCAGGCGTAAACGGGTCCCTGGGCTGCCACGAGTGACGCTGGGCGTCCCACTCCCAGATCTGCACCGCATTGGCCGCGATGATGAGCAAGCGCTTCCCGTCGCTCGTCAGCACGACGCTGTGACACTGGGCCACCGTGCTCTCCAGCCCGGCAACGAATTTGAGGCCGCGGCGCCGGCTCTGAACGACGGTACCCCTCCCCGCGATCGTCGCCCCAGGGTCGGCCGGCCCCCGCCGCTGGGCCTGCCAGATCTCAACCTGCCGGGCCGAAGCTACCGCCACAGTCAACGGCTTGGCACGGCCGGCCCTGGCTAGCGCCAGCCCGCGCGGCTGCTCGATCCGGCTCCCCGCCGACTCGATCAGGTTGGCCTGCCCCTCCTCGATCCCCCAGCACTGCAGGTCGCGTCCGACGGTAACGACCGTTGCGCCATCGTCGCTGAAGCGCACATACTCGATCCCATACGAGAAGATAAGCTCCCGCGCATCCTGCGCCTCATCCAGCCGCCAGACCCAGAGGCGCTCCTCCGACGCGGCAGCCAGCCAGGCGCCATCGGGCGAAAAAGCCAGCTTCCCAACAGGCGCCTCGACGGAGGGGTGCATGTGCCGGGAGACACTCCCGGAGAGCGAGTACAGTACGACGCCGTCTGCCCCGGCGACTGCCACAGAGCGCCCGTCCGGGGCCACTGCAACCTGCCGCACTCTGGTCAGGTCATCCAGGGTCAGCTGCGGCTCCCGGCGCTGCCCAGCCCAGACCTGCAGCCCATGCATCGAGATGGCGGCCACGGTTTCGCCGTCCGCGCTCACGGCCACCCCCAGGGGCTGGCCGAGGGTCGATCGAAGTGTGGAAAGCGGAACGAACCCTTCGCTGTCGAAGCGCCAGCGCCGCACCAGCCCCTCGCTTCCGGCAACCAGCATCCTACCATCGGCGGCCAGGGCCACTGTCCGCGCGTCGAGCTCCTCCTGCAACTCCCCGAGGAGCGCTGGCTGCGGGGCAAACCGCCAGAGCCGGGCACTGTGCTCGCTGATCGCCAGCATGTGCTCCCCATTGGCAGCGAGGCTGGCCCCCCCTATCTCGTCGGGCGGGGCCAGCACGATGGGCTGCTCGGCGAAGAGCAGCTGGCGCGCCTTCAGCGACCAGAGCTGCACCTGCTGATCGACAACGAGCGCAAGGGCCGTTCCTGCCAGGGACACCCCGACCGCGCGTATGGGCCGGGTACTCTCGCGGAAGAGCACCGGTTCGCCGCCCGCCTGCGGTGACCAGAGGAAGACACCGACAGCTGTGCCCACGGCGAGGCTGCGGCTATCTGGCGACCACGCTAGATCGGTGATACGGCCGCGGCCAATGATCCCGATCGTCGAGCAGCCGCCGCGAGCAGCCGCAGGCGCGCCTATGGCATCGGCCTGCGTAAGCACACCCTCGGCGGGCGTGCTGGCACCCTCGGGATCCGGCAAGGTGTCTGGCAGCGGGTAGACCTGACCGGACGGGGTCTCAGATGGAGGATCGGACGGCGTGGTATCCACCTGGCCCACCGAGCGCGTACGCAGGCGCACCAGGGCATCCTCAGCGGTAGGGCGCCGCTCTACCGCAAGCTCGAGCATATCGTTAAGGGTCTGGCACAAGGCCGGCCACTCCTGCTGGCAACGGGCCGGCAACTCGAGGCGCTTGCCTTGCATCCGCTCGTTCGCTGGCGGCGGCTTCTCACCGGTGAGGAGATGATAGGCGGTCGCGGCAAGGCAGTACACATCGGCCCGGCCATCGATCTGCCCCTGCAGAAACTGCTCCGGCGCTGCATAGCGTGGCGTGAGGCCATGCACGATCGTCTGCGAGTTCTGGGTCGAGACACCAAAATCCAGTAGAATATACCCCTCGTCCGCCTTCTTGATATTCTCTGGCTTAATATCACGATGCACAAGGCCCTTACTATGCAGTACCGACAGGTGATAGAGCATAATCTGAAGGAATCCCTGAACAAGCGCCCCTTCCCATGGTAACTCCCGGATCTTGTCGACCGTCACACCATCGATGAACTCCATTACAAGAATATGGAGATCGCCGTCAGCGACGGACTCGCTCCAGTACTCGACAAAGTTCGGCACGAAGGGGAGGCCAGCATTCTGCTCCAGGATGCGCGCCTCCTGCGCAATCAGCCGCCGGAAGTCTCCGGCCCGCGCACCCGATACTATCACGCGCTTGATCGCCACCGGGGGCCGGTGGGAGCGGCTGATGTCGATCGCCTTGAGCACCGCCCCCTGGGCGCCTCTGCCCAACTCCGTGACAACTTCGTAGCGCCCCCGGCGGCCCTCGTACACCTGGTTGCCCTCAGCCACCACTAGCCCCCCTGGGGCGAACACGTGATGCGCCCCCTACACCGATTGACTGGCCCGGCTGCGCGATGCTATCATGCGACCGTACTGGCAATCACAACGCAATGATCTGGACGGAAGGGGCAGCCAGTGGCACGCCAGGAGTTCACGATGGACCACAGCCTTTCCCTGCTGCACAGCATGCGGGGCATCTTGCGGCTGAGCACCACCACGGCGTCAATCATCCCGAGCCGCCGCGTCCTCGCCGACCTGCTCGCGCTTCTGCCCGACGGCCCCCTCGCCCAGGCCATCTCCGACCTTGCCATGAGCCCGGCCCCCACCCTGGATACCCTCCCGGCGCTCAGCCAGGCCGCGCGCGAGCTCGACGCACAGCTAGCCCGGGTGCCCGGGGCCGCTGCGCAGCTCCTCCCACTCCACGAAGCCCTCTGCGCCGTCATCGCGGCGGCCACGATCGTCGACGCCGGGACGCCTGCCACACTCGATCTACGGATCAGTGGGCTTCCCGCGCTGCGCTACATCGAGCAGATCCGCATGCCCACCAGGCCCGGCGATACGCCCACGGTCATAGTTGGCCCGGGCGAGGCACGCGTGACATTCGCGGGCAGCACGTATATCACCAGCCGCATCCAACTCACCTACGGCGAGAGCCAACTCTACCCCCGGCTGCGCATGCGCACCCCCTCCAGATGCCCCGACGACCCGCGTCCGATCGAGCGCAACTCCTGGATCCAGAAGCCGCGTGAGCCGTACGATCTGGAGATCTACACCCACTCGCGGCGCTACAAAGGCCGCATCCACACCCGCGACGAGCCGCTCCCCCTCTCCCTTGTGGGGGCCGGGCTGCAACTCACCTTCCCCACGCAGGCCGCTTCCCTCGTGCTCATCACCACGATCAGCGATGAGGAGGGTGAGCCGCTGGGGCGCTGTCTGCGCCTCCTGCCACCCCAACTCGCCCCCAGCGCCTGAGCACTCGCTCACTCGCCCACCACAAGCTGGTCATCGGCCCGCGCAGTCTCCGCCTGCTCAACCGGAGCGGTGGCCGCCGAACCATCCGCCTGCGTGCCCATCACCAGCGGGATCAGGCTGCGCAGCTTGAAGAGGGTGTCTTCCCGAAGCGCGCTCGGGAAGTTATCGCGCGGCAGGCTAAACTCGGGCAGTTCGAGCAGCCGGTCAACCTCTTCGCCAATCTTTTCGGCGGCCAGAATGTGGCGCTCGGTCGTGTAGCCCTCGCGAGCATCGATCTGATAAAAGGTTCCGTTCAGATCCCGCAGCATGCAGCGTAGGATGAGTCGAATGATCTCGCGTGGAATCGGTACCCCACGCTTGTCGCGCAGCAGATCGTGCACGACGTGGAAGCGGCGGAAACGCAGGTCGCGCACTTTCCGTTTGCGATCCGCCTCACTCAGCTTCTGGTAGAACGACTCAACGATCTGTTCGAGCAATGCATCCGCGTTCGGCGCACGACACGCCTTCCACACCACCATTCGACGATCACGGAAGGTCAGGCGCTCACTGCCCTGCTGCGGCTCGGGGGCAAGCACATCCGTCACGTTCTGCGCAGTGTCAAATTCCTCGTCAGTTGCGCTTCGCCGAAACTGCCGCGTGAACACCTTCAGGCAGTAGGTGTAGAAATCCTCCGGGTTCTTTCCCCCACTTGCCAGGTCGTACAGGATGGCCCCGAGGCTGTACCCATCGGTGTGAAAGCCCGGGGTCTTTGTAATTTGCGCGTGCAAGTTCGTGGTCTCCGCCTTCTGGTCCGCAGGAGCATCGCGCGAGTCCTGGGGCCTGGATATCGGCACCGGCTCGTCAAGCTCCAACTCGTAGGCATCCCGGTTGTCCTTGACCGTGCTGACCTGACGGATCTTGAAAATCGGCAGGGGTGGTGGTAATGCCTCGTTGCGAGCTTCTTCACCTCTGAGGTCGTTAATGATGATGGTGTCGTTCGGTTCAATATTGCCTAGCTTGGTCCCCTTCACCCGGATGCGTCTGGGGTCCTCCATCACATCCACGCGCACTTCGATCGGCAGGTCTGCCTGCTCTGGTGCCCGGTAGAATTGGCTGCCAGGTGCCTGGTAGTCGGCACCCCGTCGCGCGCCCCGCAGCGACTGGTTGCCGTGGATATCGGCGATGGTGATCACCGCACCGAGATCGGCCAGCCGGAACGAGACATGGCCCAGATTGCCGCGAGGGTGCTGCAAGAAGAGGTTGCCCGGCTTGAGATCGCGGTGTGCAAGGGGGGGGGCCATGTTGGTGCCCCGATGGAGCTTCGCAACGACGGCGACAATCTGCTTGAAGAGTTGCAAGACCGCGTTGTTGCGAATATGGTTCGGGTCGTGACTCAGCCGAGTGACAGTTTCGTCTCCGACATCATCGATCTTCGTGTAGAAGGCATTGAGAATGTCGTAACCGGACAAAGGTAGCGGAGACAGGTTGAGGTACCGTGCACAAAACACCACCACAGCCAGGGCCATCGCATATTATCCGACGAGGAGCTTGGCTAAGAATTCCTCGTTCCAGCCAGCTTTCTGCCGTTTGACCCGGATACTCTGCTTGGACGGCT
>SFCB01000047.1 GCA_004367505.1 Chloroflexi bacterium OHK40
CTGCATGCAGCCACGGCCCCTTGTGCGTTCCCCTGGCTGCTCACTCGTAGCGTAGCGCCTCGATCGGCTGGAGCAGGGCCGCGCGTCGGGCGGGGTAGAAGCCAAAGCCGAGCCCGATCGCCGAGGCAAAGGCCAGCGCCAGGGCCACGGCGGTCCACGAGATGCCCGCGCCGATCCCCGTGACCAGGCCGATCAGCGTGACCAGGCCGATCGCGCCGGCCACGCCGATCAGGCTCCCAACCAGACTGATCGCCAGTGCCTCCAGCACAAACTGGCTCAGCACGTCACCGTCGGAGGCGCCGAGGGCCTTGCGCACCCCGATCTCGCGCGTGCGCTCGGTGACGGCCACGAGCATGATGTTCATGATCCCGATGCCACCCACCACCAGGCTGATGCCCGCCACGAGCGCGATGAAGCCGGTAATCGCGCCGTTGATCCCCGCGAGTACGCCCAGCGCCTGGGTCGGCAGGTTCAGCTCGAAGTCATTGATCGCCCCCTCGGGCACTCCACGCGCGGCCCGCAGCGTAGCCGTGATCGCCGCCTCGGCCGGCTCCACGAGTTGCTCGCTGGTAATGCCGATCAGGATGCCGCTCATCTGCAAGCCGCGCCCCGGCAGATCCAGGTCGCCCACGAGCCGCAGGCGTACTGTGCTCACGGGCGCGAAGACTCGCTCATCGGTGGAGAAGGGCCCGCCGTTCTCGTCGACGATCCCGATCACGGTGAGCGGTTGCCCGTTGATCTCGATCGTCTGGCCGATCGCTGCCTCCAGGGCGCCCGGCTCCTCGCCGAAGAGGTCGCGGGCCGTCAGGTAGCCCACCACGCCCACGCGGGCACTCGCCTCCTCGTCGGCGGTTGTCAGGAAGCGTCCGGCGAGCATGGGCACCGTCTGAACATCCTGGTACTGCTCGGTGGTACCCACCAGCAGCGCCTGCACGGCGGTGGTGCCGGCCCGCACCTCGGTGGAAACGGCGATCTCCGGCACGATGGCGCGGAAGAGCTCGGGCCGTTGGGCCACCAGCGCTTCAAGGGCGCGGTAGTCCTGGATGGAGAGGAGGCCGTAGCCCGGCACGTCGCGGGCCCCGTTGGCGTTCGGGTCACCCGGCGCAACGGCGATGCGACGGGTGCCAAGGTCGATGAACTGCTCGAAGACCGAGCTCTGCAGGGCGTTGCCCAGGGAGAGCACCGCCACCAGCGTTCCGGCGCCGATGATGATGCCGAGCATCGTCAGCAGCGAGCGAAACTTGTTGGCCCGCAGGCTATCCAGGGCCATCAGGATCTGTTCGTTGAGCATGGGGCTCCTGTGAGATGGGAATGATCCGCCGGCTCCACGGGGCAGCGGCGAACCCTCAGCGCAGCACCTCGGCGCGTTCGCGCTCGACGCGCTCGAACACCTCAACGCCGTAATAGTCGCTGAGAATATTCTCGGACAGCCGGCCGTCGCGGAGGCCGATCACCCGATCCATCTGGCGGCCGATCTCCGGGTCATGGGTGACGACGACGATCGTCCGGCTCTGTTCGCGGTTGAGTTGCCGGAAGAGGGCCATGATCTCCGCTCCCGTCCGGGTGTCCAGTGCGCCGGTGGGCTCGTCGGCCAGGATCATGGCCGGGTTGTGTACGAGCGCCCGAGCGATGGCGACACGTTGCTTCTGGCCGCCCGAGAGGGTGTTGGGCAGGTTGTGCAGCTTGGAGCCAAGGCCCACGGCCTCCAGCGCCTCACGGGCGCGCCGCGTGCGCTCGCGCCGGTCCACCCGCCCGTAGACGAGCGGAAGCTCGACGTTCTGGAGCGCCGTGAGGCGCGGTAGCAGGTTGAAGTTCTGGAAGACGAATCCGAGCTTGCGGTTGCGCACACGCGCCTGTTCGAGCCGGCTCAGGCTGCTCACGTCTTCGCCGTCGAGCATGTAGCGCCCGCTGGTCGGCGCGTCGAGCAGGCCGATCAGGGTCATCAGGGTGCTCTTGCCGCTGCCCGAGGGGCCCATGATCGCCACCATCTCACCTTGATTGATCGTGAGCGAGATGCCGTCCAGCGCCCGGAAGACCCCGTCGCCGGTGGCGAATTCCTTGACCAGTTGCTCGATCTCTACGATCGGCCTGGTGATGTAGTCAGTCGTCATGGTTGCGATATCCTTCAACACAAGGTTAGGTTGATGCTGGTTCTGGGCCGTCGTTGCCGCCCGAAATGGATGCGCTTGACTGCTCACAGGTCTGGGCGCCTGCCTGTTCAGGGCACGAGAACCTGCTCGCCCTCGGCGAGGCCGCTGAGGATCTCGACACGCTCGCCAGCGCGCAGGCCCAGCTTCACGGCCCGCTCGTCGATGCTGCGCTGGCCGTTCTCCGCCGTGGTCACAACGCTCACCAGGCTGGTAGCGCCCTCGGTGCGCACAGCGGCGGCGGGCACACTCAGGACATTGCTCCGGCTGTCGGCCACGATGGTCGCGCTGGCGGTCATCCCCGGCTTGAGGGCACTGCCCGCCGGGTCGATCTCGACGGTGACCTGGTAGGCGGTAACGGCGCTGTCGGCCTGCGGCAGGGGCTCCAGGCGTTGCACGGTGCCCGGGAGGGTCTCACCCAGGGCGTCGATCAGCACGTTCACTGGCTGGCCGACGCGCACGCGGGCGATATCTACTTCGTCGACTGTCACCTTCACCAGGTAGCGGCTCACATCGATGAGCACGACTGGCGCGGCGGTGGCGATCGACTCGCCCGGGGCGACGCTCACGGTCGCGACGATGCCGTCGAAGGGGGCGCGCAGGGTGGCGTCGTCGAGGCGAATGCGGGCCTCGGCGAGTTGGGCCTCGGCCTGGGCCACGCGGGCCTCAGCGCGGGCGAGGTCGCTGGTGGTCGGGTCGGCGGTGATCTGATCGAGGCGGGCCTGAGCGGCCTCGAGGTTGGCTGCCTGGGCGGCCACGGCACCGGCGCGCTCAGCGCCCGTCAGGCGGGCCAGTTCGGCCTCGGCGCGGGCCAGTTGGGCCCGGGCCGAGGCCAGGTCGTCGGCGTCGGCGCCGGCCAGAAGCGCATCGAGATCGGCCTGGGCGGTACGCACGCGGGCCTCGGCGGTGGCCAGGCCGCTGCGCTCGTCCTGCTGAGCGGTCGCATAGGTGGTCTGAGCCTGGGCCAGGGCGGCCTCGGCGTCGGCCAGGGCGCGGCTGGCCTGCTCAAAGGCGACGACGAAATCCTGGGTCTGCGAGTCGTTCAGGGCTCGGAGGGTGCGCGGGTCGGTGCCGTAGCGCTTCACGTGCTCGAGATCCCAGTAGGCCGTGCTATAGGCGCTCTGGGCGTTGCGCACGGCGTTGGCGGCCGTCTCAACATTGAGGCGAGCCTGCTCTTTGGCGCTCGCCAGGGCGCTGCGCTGGCGATCGAGCTCGGCGCGGGCCTCCTCCAGGGCGGCGACGGCACGGGTGCGCTCATCGCTGGCAGGGCCGGATTCAAGCTCGGCCAGACGGGCGCGGGCTTCGTCGACGGCGGCGCGGGCGGCGACAATATCGGCCTGTGTCACGCTGCCCTGGATCTGGGTGAGGTTGCTGGCGGCTGCCTGCACCTGGGCCTGGGCCTCGGCGATCTGGGCGGGGGTGGCGCCATCGCGCAGGGCCTGCAGGTCGGCCTGGGCCACCGCGAGGTTGGCGGCGGCGGCATCGACGGCGGCGGCCAGTTGACGGCTGTCGAGGGTGATCAGCACATCGCCGGCGCGCACCGCGTCGCCCTCGGCTACGCGCACCTCGGCCACCCGGCCAGAAGCGGCAGGGAAGGCGAGCTCGGCCTGGACACGGGGCTCAACCTGGCCGGTGGCGCTCACGCCGAGGGTCAGGTCGCCCCGCGTCACGGGCACGAGCGTCGCGTCGGCGAGCGGGTCGGCCTGGCTGTTATTCAAAGCGCGGACGCCGAAGGTGGCGGCGAGGGCGAGGAGCAGAGCCCCGGCGACGATCACGGCGAGGGGCGGGCGGCGCAGGCGGCCCTGGCGTGGCTGGGGTATGGTGGTCATACGCGAAAACTCCCTGGTAGCTGAGTTGAGATGGCAGCGCCGCTTGGCGCCCATCCGTTGGTGCCGAGCACCTTACGAGGCCCTGACTCCGTTGAGAAAGAGATCGACGAGCTGGTCGGGGCCGAGGGGGGGCATGGCCAGGGGCGAGGACTGCTCACTCGACCAGGCGGCCATGCGGCTGTTGGCCTTGAATTCGTGAAACGACTCGGTGAGGCTCAGGAAGAGGTTCGTCAGGGTGAGCGGCGAGAAACGCCCGGTGAGTACGCCTGTGGCCATGCCCTCCTCCATCAGCTCCAGCACCGGGCGGTAGAGGTGCAGGTAGAAGGCTCGCGCCAACCGGTCCCGATTGGCCGGACCCATGTGCTCGAACATCTCATGGCGCATCATGCGCATATCGGCGTTGCTGTCGGCGAGCATGGCGCTCGCCACTGCCTGGAGGCGCGTGATCGTGTCGCCGGGAATGCTCATCGCGGCCCGCAGCTGTGCCCCCATGCTGGCCAGGACGCGCAGGCCCATCTGGGCAAACAGCTCCTCCTTGTCGCTGAAGTAGTAGTAGAGGGTCGGCTTGGTGATCTCGGCGGCCCGGATGATGTCGGTGATCGAGACGGCCTTGTACCCCCGCTGCAAGAACAGGTGGCTCGCCGCATCGACAATCTTCACCGCCGTCGGGCTGCTGATCGGTTGGAGATCCTGATCGTCCATCGTGTTTCCTGACCGGTCAGGAAGGTTTCTGGCACACCGTGGTTTCTTACCGACCGGTCAGGAAGAAGTGTAGCCGATAACCGCTCTCTTGTCAAGGCCATGCACAGCCATCCTGTGCATGAGATGCCCGAACAGCGGCCACTGCAACCGTTCTGTCATCCTGAGCCATCCACGCCCAACGTTCGTACGCTTGGAACCGTCGAAGGAGTGCCCCATGGTCACCGTCTCGTTGCGCCACCTGGCGCCCACCCTGGCGCTACTCGCACTGCTCGGCGCATGCGCCCCCCAGGTACCGCCGCAGCCC
>SFCB01000025.1 GCA_004367505.1 Chloroflexi bacterium OHK40
AAGCCGACGACTGTCGCCTGGCAGCATCCGTCGTCGGCTTCTGCGCGTTCCGCGTTCGCGAGAATTACGGGCGATCCGGCGTCAGAACCTGCTTCCACAACTCCACAACTTTGGCGCGAAAGCCCAGTGCGTTCACGCCTGGGCTTTCGCGCCCCGCTTGAGCGGCTGTGGCTCCATCGCGGTCTAATGAGCAAAAAGGCCTCTCTTTGCGTTCTGAGCCTGCAGCTCAGAAATAAAGCACAGGTACAAGTCTACGGTACCACTGTTGGCGTCGTCGCCGGCACCTCGGGCGTGGACTGAATCACCTCGCTGCTTCCCCCTTCGGAGGTGGGGGCGACCTCGCCTGGTTGCGGCGTCGTGGCGGGAAGGCTTTCCGCCGGTGCCGTGGGCGCGAGTGCCGGGTCGGTCGCCACGGGCGATGGTGTTGGCGGCGTGGCGCCCGGCCCCAGGGCGAAGATGTCCGGCCAGGGCTGGTAACGGCTCAGGAAGCTGTCGCGATAGAGCACCTGTCCATTCTGGCGGACGATCCGCCCGACCCGCACATCCATCCCGCCGCGCCTGGTATCGGTCTGCTTGATGCTGCCGGGCGGCAAGTCCGGATCGGGTACATAGCGCGGCTCCGTAGGAGCGGGGCGCTCGTTAGTGATCTCCGGGCCGGTCTGGATCACCTCGCGGTCAGGCTTGGTGCCGTAAAGGCGCACAGTCAGCTGTGTGCGCTGCAGATCGACCTGGGTCTGCAGCAGGAGCCAGTTGCCAGTGTCGTTCACGAAGCGGAGGTCGTAGCCGCCCGGCCCGGTGAAGATCGCGGCATCCATGCCAATCGGCTCGTAGACCTCGTACCAGCGGATGCGGAACGAGTGCTGGTTACGCTCGGTGATTGGCACGCCGGCCCAGAATGCCGCTCGAAACACCGTGGTCGAGACCTGGCAGACGCCGCCGCCCCACTCCAGCTGGGTGCGCCCCTGGATGATCGCATAGCCCTCGGTAAAACCGTTGCTGGCGTCGATGGCGCCTACCTGCTTGTTGAACGAGAACTCCTCGCCGGGGGCCAGTACGACGCCGTTCATCTGGGCGGCACCGGCACGGATATTTTGGATGCGGTAGGGGGCCGAGCCGCTGAAGTCGCTGCGGCCCTCGGCCACCAGCTCGACGATGCCGAGGCTGGCGAGGGTCTCCGGCCGGATCGCCGGCGGCACAGCCGTAAGGGCGATAGTGATCTGCCCCTGTCCCCGCCAAAGCTCCTCCGTGATCTGCGCTAAGGCCGTGGCCTGATCGAGCCGGGCGCCGTCGCTCCCCGGCTCGCTGATCTGCACCGCGCCTGCGCTCCAGCCCAGTCGGGGCTCGACCGGCGACTGCTCCAGTAGGGGTGCTACTTCAGCGAGCCACGTGACGATTGGCTCGGTTATCAGGGTGGCTGTCAGGCTATCGCCCGCCGCACCGGTCGAGCGCTCGATTCGTATCAGGGCGCCAAGCTCGGCTGGTGACCACGTGCGCTGCTGGTCGCTGATCTGCACCGTGGCTGGCTGCGCCAGCAGAGTCATGAGCCCACGCTGCGCCTCGGCGATGCCGCGCTCGTCAAGGGCCGGCGCGATCATTTGGGCCTCAAGCTCCACGACCTGTGGCTGCAGGGCGAGCAGACCTGGAGCAACCTGCGCGGTGATCTGATTAGTCGCCACCGCCTGACCCAGGCGCGAAGGCGTTGTCACGACCTGTCCATTCACCACGGCGAGTGTCGCATCCTCCGGGGCGATCGCTAACTCCTCGGACAGACCATCCAGATAGGCAGCGAGGCGTCGCTCGTCTAGCTCGACCTGAAGCGTGATGTTGCGCTGTTTGTTCAGCAGCGTACCGCGCTCGACCAGATTGGCGATCACGTCGGGGCCGCGCCCCACTCCAAACGCCTGATCGACGGCCGTATCGATGGCGACGTCGAGGCCGGCCTCCTCGATGGTGGGTGTCCAGCTGCGCCCGCCAAGGTGTAGGGTTAGCGGTGCCTGGAACAGGGCAGCGTGGCGCTCGCGCAGCGCCAACCGCGCCGCCTCCGGTGTCATCCCGCTCACGTTCAGGCCGTCGATCGAGATGTTCTGTACAATTTGACCATTGTACGCACGTCCGAGAGCGTACACAGTGCCGAGCGCGCCAAACGCTGTCAATGTGAGCAGCGCGAGCGACCACCTCCAAACACTGCGCCGCTTCCGGCGACGCTGAAGAGCGGTCAGCTCGACCGACTGTGCTGTGAGCAGTGAATGATCCTGTTGTGCCATAACAACCTATCCCCATCCTAACGGAAAATTACCGCCCTGTCCCACGAACAAAAATGTCTGGCCAGGGCTGGTAGCGGCTGAAGAAGCGATCCTGGTAGATGATCCGATCACCCTGGCGCACGATGCGCCCAACGGTCGCATCGAAGCCTCCCCGGGCCGTATCGGTCTGGCGAACCGTGCCTGCCGGCAGCGTCGGATCGTTGACATAGCGCGGCGCTGTGGGGGCAGGTACGCGATTCGCAATTTCGACCGGCAGTTGAACGATCTCGCGCTGCGGTCGTGTGCCATACAGTCGTACTGTGAGGATCTGCTTTTGCAGATCGACCTCGGTCTGCATCAAGAGCCAGTTGCCGGTGTCGTTCACGAAGCGGAGGTCGTAGCCGCCAGGCCCGGTAAAGATCGCGGCGTCGAGGCCGGGCGGCTCGCCGAGTTCTTCATACCAGCTAATGCGAAACGAGTGCTGGTTGCGCTCGGTGATTGGCAGGCCTGCGTAGAAGCTGGCTCGAAACACGGTGGTAGAAACTTGGCACACACCACCGCCCCATTCGAGCTGAGTGCGCCCGTCGATAATCGCGTAGCCTTTGGTAAAGCCGTTGCGCTCGTCGATGGCGCCGACGGTGGCGTTGAACGAAAACTCTGCGGCAGGTGCGATTAGAGCACCGTCTATACGCGCGGCTCCGGCCTGGATGTTCTGAATGCGGTAGGGCGCCGAGTTACGGAAGCTGCTGCGGCCCTCAGCGACGAGCTCGATTAAACCAAGGCCCGCAAGTGTATCAGGACGGATGCTGGGCTGTAGAACCGTCACGGGCAGCTCGACTGTGTCCTGGTTATCCCAGGGCTTCTGCGCGAGCAGATCGACGGCCTGGGTCACCTCGACCTCGAGTCCATCGCGCCCCGGCTCGACGATCTCCACCGCCCCGTCACGGAAGCGCACCCTTGGCTCGACAGGCTGCAGATCGCTCGCTTCAGCCAGGCTTTGTAGGGCTGTCTCCAGGCGATTGCGATCCAATACGGGCACAACGCGCTCGCCAGGGCCATCAGCGCGAGGCTCGCGGGTGAATGCCACAAGTTCGCCCATCTGCTCGGCATTCCAGCTCCAGCGCTGCTCACCGACAATGAGCGTGAGCGGTTGATCGAGCAAGGCACGGAGGCGCTGCTCGGCGTCGGCCACATCAGCCACAGCAGGTTGGAGCCGGCGGGTGCGGAGCGTTATGGTCTGTGGGGCGAGAGTCACCAGAGCGGCATTGACATCGGCCAGCGTCTCGTCGATCAACAGCTGCTGGCCTGTGCGTGCGGAGGAGGTAACGACTTGCCCCGCCACAATCTGCACCGCCGCGTCGGCCGGCGCCTGATCAAAGTCGCGGCCAAGCTCAAGGAGATAGGCTTGGAGCCGCTGCTGATCGACCACGATCCGCAGGGGTAGCGCCCGACCCTCGCGCCAGGTCCGCAAACTATCGAGCCCCCGTTGCAGGAGCGATCCCTGGCGGCCCAGCTGGTACGCCTCGGCAACTGCGGCATCAAGCGCGATCGATACGCCAAGCGACGCCGTCTGTGGCGACCAGGTTCGCCCATCGTAGGCGAACGTGATCGGTGTGGCGATGAAATCACCCAGGCGAGCCTCAAGCGCAGCCCGCGCTTCCGCCGGTGCCAGCCCGCCGACAGCCACGCCCTGGATGGCAACGCCTGGCAGCACACGCCCGCCCTGAAGCCGGTCGAGCAGGCGGTGGCCCAGGCCGAGGGCTAATGCCAGGGTCAGCGCGCCAGTCACTACAAGCCAGAGGAGCAAACGAAGCGCGACGCGCCGCCGCTGTGCCATCTCACGCCGCCGGGCATGTACCCGCTCAGCAGAACGCCGTCGTCGAGCAATTGGACTGAAGTTGGGGTCGGGAGAGCCGATCATAGTGCCACCCGCGCTGACAGCATGGCTCGTGTGTGCATCCCAAAGATGGGCGGAGGGTGCACGATTCAGCACGACCGATCCGCGCAAGGGAGGCCTCAGGATACCAGAGGCGACACACGGGGTGTCGCTCTGGGTGGCGCGCTCGCGCGGGTTCTCGTTAGCGGGCAGCCTGCGGGGGCGGCGAAAGTGGTGGCGCTATAAGGCGCTGAGGAGCCAGGGTCAGGGGATAGGCGATGCGTGCCGCGAGGAGTGGCGCGCTGAAGAGCAGTCCGGGGAGGAGGAGCGAGTCGAGAAAGCAGTGGATCTCACAATGGCTGTGCGATGAGGTTGCAGGTTCGGCCTGGCCTGAGAGTGCTGCGGCTGACGTTAAACGCTCGGCGTGCTGATATGTGCTCGCTGAGACCAGTGTGGCCGAGGCCCTTGGCGGCTCGAGGTGAGGTGCGGCATCACGAAGGCCGAGCAGGCTGAGAGCCAGGGCTCCAGCAATGACGGCGAGGAGCATCTTGCTCGCCGAGCCGAGAGCAAGGCTCTGCAGGAGCGTTGCTACCATATCGCGTTGCGGTATTGGCACCATATACGCACTATAGCATACCCGACCACCCACAACAATAACGCATGCATAGCTCGGTTTCACGTGCACGGCTCAAGTCAGTGTCTGAAGTGCGTAGATTGCGCCGAGCAGAATCGGCTGATGCAACAGATAGATCAGCAACGAGTGTCGTCCAAGGAAGCGGAGAGCGCGTACTGGAGCCAGCGCGCCAAGCTCGGGTAGGGCAATCCGCCGTTGGCCATCGGGATACGCGAGGCGGCCGCAGGTAATCCCGAGTAGAGCCGCCCCACCCCACGGGAACAGTGGGTAGTAGTCCACCATCTCCACACCGGCCTGTGCTACACCAAGGGCAGTCAGCCAGGAAAATGGTGCGCGCAGCGTCGTGAGGAAGGCTCCACCTATGATCGTCGCTATGCCGATGCCGAACGTGAGCCAGAGTGGCGCCTGAACGAACGGCAGGCTGAGCACCAGTGTGGCGCCGAGCAAGTGCAGAATGCCAAAGCGGACGTAGGCGTCGCCCACAAACAGCCAGGTGCCCAGGCTGATCAGCAGACCAAGGCCGAGGATCGTGACACCACGGCGAAGCACGTAGCGCCGGAGAGCCTGCGGTGACAGGCGTGTTGCGATCAGCCAGAGCGACAGGCCGAGCAGGAACGTGAAGGTGGTGCCGATGCTCCTCGCAAAGATCTGCCAGGGCGCTGAGAAGACATTGACCCTGCCGAGGCCGAAAAATTGGAGATCCCACATCAAGTGGAAAAAGACCATCGCGAGCACCGCGACGCCACGAGCGGCATCCACCTCCCAGAAGCGAGCGGAGGGCCGCAGTTTGGTCTGAGTTGTCATGCCGCTGCTCCGAGCAAAAGCTGGCCGATGGAGCGTGCGAGAAGGCCAGCAATGCATGCGGTGAATTGCATAGGGGTCGGCGCGCTGATCATCGTTTCAAGCAGCGCGCCCGACCTCATTGCGAAGCTAGCTCCGCTGTATAGCCCACGACTGTAGGCATGGTTCCGTTACGCGCCTACATATCCGTAGGTATGCCGGTGCCGCTATGGCAGACCGCACCGGGCTCGGGCGCCTGCGACCCTTGCGCGTAGGTGGTGATGAACGCGGCGAGGCGCGGGTCGTCCGGCCCATCGAGCTGCAGCTGCACCCCCCATGCGCTCGCCACGACGGGGGCCGGCAGATCTGGGAAAGGCGAGAGCAGCGTGTAGCGTTTGCCACGGATCTGCCCGCGTAGCACCTCTACCGCTTCAGCGGACAGGTCGGGGCGGTAGGTGACCCAGACGGCGCCGTGCTCCTGCGAATGGACGGCGTTCTCATTGGCGACTGGCTGGTCATAGATGCCGCAGTTCTGCCAGACTGCGTTATGCACGCCACCAGCAGGTGGCGTCTGGGCGTATGTAAGTGGGCCATCCTGGTGACCGGCCTCAGGCTTGGGAAAGGTCTGCACCGCAGAGAGATCAGCACGCTGACTTTGGCTGCGCAGAAAGGTGGTCACACCGACGCCGAGAGCGACCGCGACCGTGCCGCCGACGAGCCACCAGATCCAGCGCCGATCTGGCTTACGGGAGACAGAGCGGCCACGGCGGCGAGGACTTGACGAGGACGAAGAAGAGCCGGAAGTCATTGAAGCTCCTAAGCTTGAGCAGCACCTGGCTGGAGGCCAGGAGGCACAGGGTGTTGACGATGACGAAGGCGGTGCCCTTGTGGAGAATTACGGCGCCACGCAGCTGTACCAGCCCGAACATCGAGCTGACGAGCAGCAGCTCGATGACGCGGAGTGGAAAGGCCGCGGCTGTGCCGGCGCCACACTTCGCGATACCAACCGGCCGCCATCGACATTGTCGTGCCGAGCTGGCGTCGGCGTCGTGCCCGGGTTAATTGCGAGAGTATAAGGAGTGAGGGTCAGGCAGCACGCGGGGGGGGAGTGGGGGGCGCACAGGTGAGGCTGAGCGCGAAGGGGTGTGCGCTCGCACTGAGGCGACCGACAAGGAGCATAGTCGCGCTGATAAGCCCGACTTGAGCCAGGATTGGCTCAAACGCCCCGCGTGGTGCACCGTGATGATGCGGCGAGGGCGGCTCGGGTGACTGGCTTGAGGACGGCTGGAGCAGCAGGTCGCAGAAGAACCAGGTGCTGGCCGGCGTCGAGGTCGTGCTTTCCTGGGCGCAATGGTCGGTGCAGGGCACCAGGCTCAGTATATTGGGCGAGGCGACGAATGCGCCAACGACTATCGCCATGAACACCACGCCTGGCCACTGCCAGGCCGCCCGTCTGGCCTTCTGCCAGTGCTGTGGGATGCAGCGCTGATTGTGGGAGGTCGCGAGCGTCGCCATGTGAGCCGGCACCTCTCGGCGAGACAATTGGCTTCCGGGTCGCGGTGATTGTAGCAAGGCACTCAGGCGGAGTCAAACAGTTACGCTAAGCCGATTGGACGAGCAGTGTTGCCAGGTCGGCCACGAGCCGTCCGCCGCGCGCCGTTGCTCGGATCACAAGGCAAGGGCAGACGAGCACAATGTTTCTGATGATGTACTGACCCTCCAGAGTCGGCGCGAGCAGGAACCAGGGGCGACGCGCAGCAACGGAATGCAGTAGCGGGCCATCCAGGACGTGAGGCGAAGATCGAGGCGGTCGAAGCGAGCGCGCAGCGTGAGCATATGGAGGTTCCAGACAAAGGTCGCACATTCCTCCCGCGGAGATCTTGGCATCGCTGAAGGCTTCAGGAAGCCGAACGTCAGTGAAAAGGATTATACGACTTTAGCTTGAAGGCTTTATAGAAGCCTTTTGATGCTGTTGCCGTCTATTGGCATGTGGTCTATACTGTGCCCATGCGCATGGACTGGCCACTACCGATCCGACAGATGAACAGCCTGCTGCTGCACCTGCAACGGTTTATTGTGCCCTGCCTTGTGCTCCTGCTGCTCACGCTCCCTCTCTGGCTCCATAGCGCCCATACCGTCGGGGCACTTAACACTGACTCGATAGTGCGCCCGATGCTGATGGCGGGGATGGGGGGCAGCCAGTCCGCCGACGCGCCGAGCTCGGTCCACTGTGCGGTTCATTGTGCCCCGCAGCTGCTTTTGCCGACCCTCTTGCTTCACGCTCTCCTCGTTCCCCTGTCGAGCTCCTCTTTCCCCGCCTACGCGCGCTTCCACGTGCGCCTCGGCTCGGCCCCACCTCTGCCCCCTCCACGCGCTCGCTAGAACACGCTCATACCGTTGGCCTGAGCGCCCGCACCAGTGTGCGGCGCAACGGTGGTCGTTGTCCTGGTGAATCGGATATCGGGGGCTTCATGGATCATCCGCAACAGTTGCGTGCTGCTCTCAACCGACGCCCGCTTCTGACGTTGCTCTGGGGAGCTATTGCGCTCAGCCTGATGGCCCTCGGGCTAACCTTCTGGCCGCGCTCGCGCCCGGCTGCTCCTGTTGAGCTGCCCGCGCAGACAACGGTGCGTCTCCTCGCCCTGCGCGACGGGCCGGACGATGCGTTCGCGCTCGATCAGCCCGCACCCGACTTCACCCTTGAAGACTCCGACGGCCATGAAGTGCGGCTGAGTGACCTGCGCGGCCAGCCGGTGGTGCTGAACTTCTGGGCTACCTGGTGTGTGCCCTGCAAAGCCGAGATGCCGGAGCTTCAGACGCTGTACAGCGA
>SFCB01000022.1 GCA_004367505.1 Chloroflexi bacterium OHK40
GCGTCTCAGGGGGATCGCCCGCCCCACCGGGGCGTCTCAGGGCGATCGCCCGCCCCACCGGGGCGTCTCAGGGCGATCGCCCGCCCCACCGGGGCGTCTCAACAGGATGGCGATGGCGCACCATCCCCACCGGGGTGCCTCAGGGAGATCGCACGCTCCACCGGGGTATCTTTCCAGTGATGGCCCACCAGGCAGGAGACGACACTGAGCGTGAACACAGTACAAGCTGCTTCCGAAACGCTCGCGCTGCCACGGCAGCGCCGCACGCCACGCTGGCTGCGCAGCCTGCTACGTAACGGTGTGGGTCTGCTCGGCCTCTCGATCGTGGTTGGGGTGGTGCTGGTGGCCATCGCCGCTCCTCTGCTCGCGCCGCACGATCCGGCGCGGATCAACGTGCGTGCGCGCCTGCTGCCCCCAGCCTGGTTGGCCGACGGCGACCCGCGCCACCTGCTCGGCACCGACCAACTCGGCCGTGATGTGCTGAGCCGTCTGATCGACGGTTCCCGCGTATCGGTGGTAGTCGGCGTACTCGGCGTTGCGATCTCGGTGCTCGTCGGGGTGACGATCGGGCTCGTGAGTGGCTACGTTGGTGGGCGGCTGGACGGGCTGATCTCCCGAGCCGTCGACACGTTTATGGCCATCCCTTTCATCATCCTCGCCCTGGCGGCGGTCGGCTTCCTCGGCCCCGGGCTCACCAACCTGATCATCGTCCTTGGCCTCACCGGCTGGGTTACCTTCGCCCGAGTCGTGCGTGGCGAGGTGCTCTCGGTGAAGACGATGGAGTTTGTGACGGCCGCGCGTACGATCGGTCAGCGCGGCTGGCGAATCGCTCTCTTTCACGTACTGCCCAACGTCGCCGCGTCGATCATCGTGCTCGCCACCCTGCAGATCGCGACGGTCATCATCGCCGAGTCGTCCCTCAGCTTCCTTGGCATGGGCGTCCAGCCACCCACGATCACCTGGGGCACTATGCTCGCCGAGGGGCGCAACCACCTGGCCACCTCCTGGTGGCTCGCGACCTTCCCTGGTGTGGCGATCAGTATCACCGCCCTCGGCTGCATCCTGATGGGCGACTGGCTTCGCGACGTGCTAGACCCCCGGCTGCGGCAGGGGTAGGTCGCGGCCCGCTGCGGTGCTCGTTACGCCTGAGGGCGCTCGCCGTAACTACGGGCTCATCGACAAATCCGCCGACCGCCAGGTTCCATTCACGGAGACGACCTGATGACAACCCTCGACCCGATCACCCTCGAGATTCAGTGGCAGCGGCTCGTCACCATCGCCGACGAGATGGACAACGCTACCATCCGCGCCTCCTTCTCCACAATCGTCGGCGAGAGCCACGATTTCGGCTGCATCATCATGGATGCGCAGGGCTCGGCGATCGCCCAGGCTCAGTTCAGCCCGCCCCAGTTCTGCACCATGCTCCCAATCACCACTGGCCACATGCTGCGGCGTTTCCCCGCCGAGATGCTCCAGGACGGCGATGTGCTGATCACCAACGACCCCTGGATCGGCTCGACCCACCTGCCCGACTACAACCTCGTTACGCCGATGTTCCGCAAGGGCAGGGTGGTGGCCTTCCTCGGCACCGTTGCCCACGTCTCGGACGTGGGCGGCCACCTGGGGGACCTGGAGGCCTACGATGTCTTCATGGAAGGCATCCGGGTGCTGCCAGCGAAGTTCTACAAGGCTGGCGCGCCCAACGAGGAGCTGATCGAGATCATCGAGGCCAACTGCCGCGTGCCGGAAAATGTGCTGGGCGACCTGCGGGCGATCGTCGGGACCCACCGCATGGCGATCAAGCAACTCCACGAGTTTATGGACGACTACGGCCTTGACGACCTCGTGGAGCTCTCGCAGACCATCCAGGATCGTTCCGAGGCCGCGCTGCGCCGGGCGATCAGCGAACTGCCCGACGGCGTCTACACTCACGAGGTGACGGGCGACGGCTATCTGACCCCCTTCACCCTCAAGGTGGCGATCACCATTCGCGGTTCGGAGATGCATTTCGACTTCGCGGGCAGCTCGCCCCAGCAATGGGATGCGGCGATCAATGCCGCCTGGAACATGACGTACGCCACCTCAGTCTACCCGATCAAGTGCATGCTCGTGCCCCACGTGCCCAACAACGATGGCCTGGTACGCCCCCTCAGCGTGGTGGCCCCCGAGGGTTCGATTGTCAATTGCACCTTCCCGGCCCCGGTGAAGGCCCGCGCCAAGGTGATGAAGCACATTCCCCCACTGATCTTCGGGGCGCTGGCGCCCCTGCTGCCGAAGGAGACGATCGCTGCGGCGGGTGGTATCTTTCCTTTCCACTTCAACGGCGAGGACCCGCGTTTCGGTCGCTTCAATGTCCACGTGCTCCCCCACGGCGGCATGGGCGCCATGTTCGACGCCGACGGCCATCCGCCCGTGGCCTACCCACACAACAGCACGGTTACGCCCGCCGAGATCACCGAGCTTCGCTCGCCAGTGCTGATGCTCAGCAAGCGGCTATTGCCCGACTCGGGCGGGCCAGGCCGGCGTCGCGGCGGGCTCGGCGTGGAGTATGTGCTCAAGTGTGTGGCCGAGAAGCCGATCACCCTGACGATCAGGCCCGATCTGCTACGTAATCCGGCGCCCGGCCTCTTCGGTGGGCTACCCGGAGCCCCGGGGGCGGTCTTCCTCAACGGTGAGCGAATTGAGCGTTTTACCCCGATCACCTTCCGGCCCGGCGATCTCTGCGTGCTGCAGGTGCCAGGGGGAGGTGGCTATGGGCCGCCACACGAGCGCGAGCCCGAGTTGGTGCGTGCCGATGTGCGGCAGGGCTTCGTGACGCCCCAGGCGGCCCGCGCAATTTATGGCGTGGAGGTCTGATCTGAAAAAGCCGATAGCCAATGCGCGGCCGCTGTTCATCCGCGCCCCCAGGCCAGGGCTCCGGTAGATGCCCGCGTGTTCTGTCCGCCTGTGAGCCCCTGGGCGGGCGCACTGCCCCCTGTCGCCATGCAGCGACGGATCCGGGCATTGTTGGCCGTGACGAGGCGCGCGGGCCAGCCGGGCAGAGCTACACCACCCGGCGCAGCTCCGCCCGCCAGATCTGGCGCCCACGGGCTTCCCAGCGGCGGTGATAGTGCGACTTCACGAGCTCGGTGGTTGTGGCCGACCACTCGTCGGGCGGCGTGAGACGCAGGCGTGGCGCGGCTGGGAGCAGCGCGTGCAGCTCGGCGTACAGCGCCTCCTGGTCAGTCAGCACGCTGAGGATGCCGCCGGGCGCGAGGCAGCGCTCCATCTGGGCCAGCAGCTCGGGGGATATCAGCAACTGCTTGCGCTGGCGGTTGCGGAGCAGGGGCGCGGGGAAGTGCAGATAGGCCGCCTGGAGCGCGCCGTCCGGCACCTTGCGGTACACCAGGCGCGCATCGGCCTGGAGGAACTTTATATTTGTCAGGCCCCGGGCTGCCGCCGTCTCCACCGCGCGCCACAGCGGCTTGGCCACAATGTCCAGGCCGAGCACATTCGTGGTCGGGCGGAGCGCCGCGATCGCGCAGGCCAGTTCACCCGTGGCGCATCCGATATCGAGCTCAAGGGGCCAGTCATTCCCGAAGAGGCCCGGTGAGCTCGCTGGCGGAAACTGCTCGGGCGCCGCGTAGAGATCGCGTGCCGTCCAGCTCAGGAAATAGCGACCGGCCAGCTCAGGTGGCGGCGGCGCCACCTTTAGCCGCGCCGGGTATCGTCCTCGTCCCATGGGCTCCTACTCAAAGCTCCCGCAGTAGCTCGATCTCGTCGCGGATAGGAATACCGTTGGCGGCCACCGGCGGGATGGCGGGCTTGATCGTGGCGCGCGCCCGGTCCACCGCGCCGGGGTTCACGCCGATGATGCGGAAGCCGCGCCGCTGATAGAAGCCGAGCGCTCGCAGGTTGTCGTTGGTCGTAATGAGTTGTAGCCACATGCAGCCGGCCGTTCGGGCCGCCTCAGCCACAGCCTCCAGCAACGCACCGCCGACCCCCTGGCCCTCCCGCAGGCTGTCGAGCGAGAGCAGTTCACAGGCCGCCCCGGCCACGGTGTAGGTTGCCAGCCCCACGACCGTGCCCTCGTCGATTGCGGCGAAGCCGGCGTGCTCGGCAGGGCGCCAGAGCTCGCCCCGTAGCGCCATCGTCTCATCGCCCCAGTGCTCGCGGATCCATGCCGCCACCCAGGGCCTGTCGTCGGGGGTGAGCGCGTTGATCGTGGCCATCGTCGCCACTCCTCGCCCGCGCGAGGGGCTTGCCATTGCGGAGCGATGGCGTGGAGGTACCCGCCCACGGGCGGGCGTCGCGCGGGCGTGGCATAGAGATCTGCGCCTATGAAAAAGCGGCGCATACGCGCCGCCTGGTGGCGGGCCGAGAGGGATTCGAACCCCCGACACCTAGTTCCGAAGACTAGTGCTCTAATCCACTGAGCTATCGGCCCACGCCGCCGATAGTCTAGCATAGCCGGCCTCGAATTGCAACGCGCCCCATAGGGCCGGGTGTGCCGCAAGCTAGACGTTCATGTCCCTGGCGCACGGCGCCGCGATGCAAAGAGGCGGTATCGGCTCCTGGCTCGCCGCATCTTAGAGTGTTCGCCGGAGCCCCTCCTCGATGCTGATCCGCGGGCCGTAGCCAAAGTCGCGCTGGGCCGCCGCGTGGCTGAACCAGTGGGAGCGGGCCATCTGCCGTACCATCATGCGCGTCAGCGGCGGCATATGCGGCATGCCGAGGGCCCCGTAGAGCAGCTCCAGCCCTTCGGCGAGGCGCAGTGCGGTGCCCTCGGAGATCCGTCGGCGCACGGGCGGCAGTCCCGCTCGCCCCAGCACCTCGTTGATGAACGCCCAGAGGTTCACCGGTCGCTCCTGGCCGATGAAGTAGGCCCGGCCCCGCAGCGCCGAGCGCTCGCCCAGCGCGTCGGCGGCAAGCAGGTGGGCCTCGGCGCAGTTCTCGACATAGGTGATGTCTACCATGTTCGTGCCATCGCCGATCTGTACCAGCCGGCCGGCGCGGGCCCGGGCAAGCAGCCGGGGGAAAAGGTGCGGGTCCCGGGGGCCCCAGACCAGATGGGGGCGGATGGCCGTCGTTGCGATTGCTGTGCGGCCCAGGACGTAGCGCTCCGCTAGCGCCTTCGTCTGCGGGTAGGGCGAGAGGTAGCGCGGGGGGAAGGGCTGCGACTCGTCGGCCCCGGCGATATCCTCCTCGCCGATTGCGACCGATGGCGTGGACGTGTAGACCAGCTTCGGCACCCCGGCCCGCTCGGCGGCCCGCACCACCCGCTGGGTGGCCGAGACGTTCTGGCGGTAAAATTCATCGTAGGGACCCCAGAGCGGCGCTGCCTTGGCCGCCACATGGAAGACGACGTCTACGCTCCGCATGGCCGTGGCCAGCGAGTTGGCCGCGTCCGGGGTGGCTAGATCCGCCCGCACACACTCTACGCCAAGGGCCCGTAGCTCGGGGTAGTCGCCGCGCCCCACTGCCCGCACCCGGTCGCCCCGGGCGAGCAGCTGTTCCACGATGGAGCGACCAATAAAGCCGTTTGCGCCGGTTACAAGCGTCAGCATGGCGCGCTCACCCCTTCAGCTGCTGGCTTGCCCACACCGCCAGGATCTCGCGGAAGATCTTGGCGTTGTGGCGGATGTCCACCGGTAGCGACGGGTGGAGCAGGATTCGTGCGATCTTCGCCGTCATCGGGGTGCGGGCGCCCATCGACCGCAGTTCGCCGATCAGCCGTTCGCGCGCCGCCCGGTCCCGCAGGATGGCTCGATCGCTGGGCTCGACCACGAGTACTGGCTCGCGGTATCGCCCTCTTCCAGGATCTGTGCCTGCCCCTGGCCCATCCCGGCCCGTCGGAATGCCCACCAGCGCGCTCCGCGCGACCTGCGGGTGCTGGTTGAACAGGAGTTCCACCGGCTCGGTGTAGAGGGTCCCCTCCGGGGTCTCCACCCGCTGGCTCTTGCGGCCGTAGAACCAGAGCCGGCCCTGATCGTCGAGGTAGCCCAGGTCGCCCATCCGGTGCCACACCTGATCGCCGTCGGGGATCTTTGCCAGGGTGGTGGCCTCGGGGCGGCCAACGTAGGTCTTCGTCACGGAGGGGCCGCGCACGCAGATCTCGCCGATCTGGTTGGGCGGCAGAGCCAGGGAGTCGTCCCAGCGCGCGATCGGTTCGTCGCTCACGGGGATGATCCGCAGCGTTACCTCAGGGGCAGGCCAGCCCACACAGGTGCCCGCGAGCGGGTCGGGGGCCGCGCGCCCTTGCTGTCGCTCCGCAATGGCCGCAAGCACCTCGCGCCCGCTGATCGAACTGACCGGCAGGGCCTCTGTGGCGCCGTAGGGCGTATGCGTGTCGGCCTCCGGGCTGAGGATCTGGCGGAAGCGCTCGTGCAAATCGGCTGGCACGGGGGCGCCGGCCATGAGCACGCGGCGCAGGGTGGGAAGCTGTATGCCGCGCTCCAGACAGTGGGCCGTCACCTTGCGCCAGATCGCCGGCGAGCCAAAGGTTGACGTAACGCCCTGGGCGTTGATGAAGGCCACCACGGCGGCCGGGTCGCAGGCGGCTGGCCGGGTGGGGTCGATCGGCGGAATGGCCGAGGTGCAGCCGAGGGCCACATTGAAGAGGGCAAAGAGCGGAAAGGCCGGCATCTCCACTTCGCCGGGCTCAATCGCGAAGAGCGCGCGTAGCTGCCGCACCTGGGCCTCGAACATGCCGTGCTCATAGAGCACCCCCTTCGGCACGCCGGTGCTCCCGGTCGTGAAGATGATTGCGGCGGGCGCGTCGGCGGCCAGGGGCTCCAGAGGGTAGGGCGTGTTCAGCGGCACGCTCAGGTCGGCCAGGTTGACGTCGCCAAGCGGCACGAAGCGCGAGCCGACATTCACGCGGCGGCGCACGCTCCGGAAGGCGCCGCGAAAGACGAGCGCGGCCAGTTGGGCCCGTGGCACGCCGATCATGGCCTCCGGCGCGCACTCGGCGATGCACTGGGCCAGGTTGCGCCGGCCCATCGCGGGGTCGATCAATACGGGCACGGCGCCGAGCTTGAGCAGCGCGAAGGTCAGGCTGATCAGCGGGAGGCCCGCCGGGACCATCGAGAGCACCCGCGTGCCCGGGGCAATACCGTAGGCCCGCAGGCCCCAGGCGTAGCGGTCGCTCACGCGGTCGAGCTCGGCAAAGCTCAGCCGGCGATAGATCACCTGCCCGGATCGGTCGTGGCCCTCGCCGGCCACCACAGCTACCTGCGTGGGCCGCTCGCGGGCCATACGTGGGAGGTAGCGGGCGATGTTCGCGCTGCCCACTGCGGGGGCCGGGAGAGGCGCAATCTCAGGCATGCTCGCTCCATCCAGGGGACGAGAGGGTCTTGTCCCACATCAAACCGATCCGGCGAGGAAGCGCGCCACGCGGGGCACAAGCTCCTCGTGGGCGTCCTCGAGCACATAGTGCCCCGCGTCGTCAAAGCGGACGGCGGCGGCCTCGGGGAAGCGTTGCAGCCACCCGGATAGGAAGTGATCGGAGAAGCACCAGTCACGCCCACCCCAGAGGATGAGCAGCGGGTGCCGGCGCAGCGCCGCCAGCTCGCGGTCGATCCCATCTACCACCGGCCACGTTGGGTGGGCCGGGGTCATCGGAATGTCGCGCACAAAGCGCTGGATGGCCACCCGGCTCGACCAGTTCCGGTAGGGCAGCAGGTAACCACGGCGCACCTCGGCGGGCATCGGGCGCTCCACGGCCATCAGGGTGGCGCCGACGGCGAAGCCGTTCAGCCCGCGCACGAGCAGATCGCCGAGCAGGGGTGGGCGACAGACGGCGATGCGTAGCGGCAGGCGGGGGGAGAGGAAGGCGGCGCTGTTGAGCACCACGATCCGGCGCACAAGTTCCGGGTGCGCCGTCGCCCAGCCCATCCCGATCGCGCCTCCCCAATCGTGGACCACCAGGTCCACCGGCCCGAGCTGCAGGGCGTCGAGCAGGGCGGTAAGGTTCGCGATGTGGGTGCTGAGGGTGTAGAGGTAGTCCTGGGGCTTGGCGGAAAGCCCGCAGCCCATGTGGTCCGGCGCGATCACCTGGTGGCGCGGGCGGAGCGCCGCAATCAGGCGGCGGTAGTAGAACGACCAGGTAGGGTTGCCGTGGAGCAGCACCACCGGCGGCCCGGCCCCCTCATCGACGTAGCTCAGCGTACCGCCAGCCAGAGGCAGCGTCGCGGTGTGAAAAGGGTAGAGCTGGCGAATCGGCGCCAGATCGTCGGCGGCCGGGGTGTCGGTCGTCTCCTGCATGCGGGTCCTGCGCAAGGTGGTGGCCGCCGCTAGTATAGCACGGGCCAGGAGCAGTTCCGCTGGAGCGCAAGCCCTTCGCCACCGGGTACGCGAGCGGGGGAGGCGCGACGGAGGGGAGCCGGGAGCGGCGCGGACCTGCCTCCCCCAACCGCGTGCTCACCCCATCCGACGCAACTCCCGCTCAGTCTCGATCTTCGCCTCGTCGAGCTCCATACCCATCCCCGGAGCCGTAGGCACGGTGATCATACCGTCCACCGGCATCGACCCGGTGATGTGGCGCAGGCGCACGTTCGTGATCCGCATCGCTGGCACTCCGTTGTCATGTGCAGGAACCGGGAACCAGGCATTTGGAGGAGCCACTGCCCTCAGTGTATGCCGGGAGTCAAGCGCCCCCCGCGCACACAACGAACCCATGCACATCTCTCTGCCCCCTGCCCCTCTCCGCTGCGATCAGTGGAGCCGGCGGGCGCCAGAACGGAGCTTCGCCGCGTGTCGGAAGAAGTGGACCATCAGCCGGCTTGCGGAGGGGCCAGCCGGGTCGGTGTACGTTCCGGCGGGATCGCCCCCCGGCCAGCTATGGCCCATCCCCTCCACCAGATACCGGCACATCACCAGCGCCCCGTGACGGTCGCGGTACAGCTCTTCCCGAAACGGGTGGCCCCGTCGTGGCACAACCCGCCTGGCGCTGGTGGGGAGAGGCCCCGCTCCGGCTGCACTGGCCCCGGGCACACTCAGGCGATGAAGGTCGGCCCACTGGCGGATGAGCTGGGTGCTGTTCTCCGGCGCCACCACTTCGTCCGCCGTTCCTTGAAAGACAATCAGGGGTAGTACCGGTCGGGGAGACAGTCCGGCAGCCATGCGTGCTGCGAGCAGATTCGCCGGCGAGGCCCCTGAGCGCATGGCGGCGAGGGCGCCGAAGGGCGAGCGGGCGGCGCCGTACGGCACTCCGGCGCACACCCCGACGGCGGCGAAGCGCTCCGGGTAGCTCACAGCGAGGGACACGGCCATGCATGCCCCGGCCGAGAGCCCGGCGACGAAGATCTGCTCCCGGTCGATGGCGTAGGATTGCGCGAGATGATCGACAAGTGCAACCAGGGTGGCCGGCTCGCCGCGCCCGCGCACCTGGTTCTCCGGGCGGAACCAGTTCCAACAGCGGCGCGGGTTGGCGCTCGCTGGCTGCTCGGGGTAGAGCACGAACCAGCCCTGCTCCTCGGCAAGCTCGTCCATCCCTGTCCCCGCCGCGAAGTCGTCAGGGTCCTGGGTGCAGCCATGGAGCATCATCACGAGCGGGCGCGGGTGGTGGGGGCGGTAGCGCGAGGGGACGAAGAGGCGGTAGCGTCGTTGCTGATAGGTGTCGGAATGGGTAGTACCGGCGGTCTGCCCACGTAGCGTATCGATCATCTGCCGCCAGAGGTTGTGGAAGCGCAGGGGGCACCTCGCAGACACGTGTTCGCTTGTTCGCTCGCTTTGCATCGTAGCGCCGTGAGTGACGCTGGGGTTACGGCCAGGCCGCTGGCGCGGCAATCTTCTGCGCGGAGCGCAACTATCCCGCTGGCCACCCGGCAGGGACCGGTTGCGGATGCCTACGGGCAGGCTCTCCGCCGCGCGACAGCCTTCCCGTTGCTATGGCAGCCCTCACAGCCGGGGATCGCGTCGCCCACGAGGAGTGCGCCGAATGTGGTTGGCCCAAAAACGGAGCACCCGCAGCCGTGGTATGGCTACGGGCGCCGCGAGCGGTTGAGCGTTTCAATATGGCTGGGTGAGGCTTCAGGGCGCCTCAACCGCCAGGAACGCAACTGGCGACTCCGAGTGGGCTCGAACCACCAACCTACAGCTCCGGAGGCTGTCGCTCTATCCAATTGAGCTACGGAGTCGTGTCGCCGAGAGTATACCGCAGGGCCGGGTGTGTGTCAATTGGCCCTGAACCAGGGGGTGTGGCGTAAAATCCTGCAACCCCGTGCCCTGGTACGGTCTTCCCACGCACGCGGGAACCCAGCGCACCTCGCTGCTCATTGCTGCTGAGGGTGGTATTGAATACAGGCGACGATTTCCGCATTTAGCAAAGAGACGGCTATGCGCCTCCTGGGCCGAGTACTCCTCTGGTCGCTGTTGTTCGTTGTCACCCTGATGGCGCTGGTCGCTGCTTCGATCCCGGTCGATGCCATGCTGGGCCGTGGCCGTGTGGCCGCCCTCACCAATACGACGATCCCGGGCGTGGGGGACACGGAGGTGCGCGCCTATGTAGCTCGCCCCGAGGGTAGCGGCCCCTGGCCCGCCGTGGTGATGATCCACGAGTTCTGGGGCCTGCGGGAGGAGATCATCGGTAAGGCCGATGCCCTGGCCCGGGAGGGCTACCTGGTGGTTGCGCCGGATACGTTCCGGGGCGGTAGTACCAGCTGGCTGCCCCGCGCGATCGCCTTTGTTGCCACAACCCCCGTTGAACAGATCAACACCGATCTCGACGCCGTCTTCGCCTGGCTCGCCGATCAGCCCGATGCGCTCACCGGCAAGGTCGCGGTGATAGGCTTCTGCTATGGCGGGCGCGCCGCGCTGCTCTATAGCCTCCATAACCCCGACGTTGCCGCTACCGGGATCTTCTACGGCATGGTTGAGACGACCCCCGAGCAGCTCGCCGCTCTGCGCGGGCCGGTGCTCGGGATCTTCGGTGGTGCCGATACTTCCATCCCGCTCGAAGAGGTGTTTACTCTGGAGGCGAACCTCAACGCGGCCGGTGTGCCGAATACCATCTCGATCTACGAGGGCCAGCCCCACGCTTTTGTGGGTAGCATCGAGGAGATCCGCCAGGGCGGCCCTCAGCAGCAGGCCTGGAACGAGTTGCTCGCCTTTCTCGACGCGGCGCTTACTGGCGCGGCGTCGCCTGCTGGCCGCGCGGCGCCGCCCGGCCTGCCTGATGCAACCACCGCGCTCGGAGCCTTGCACCACTGGTTCGTCTGCGGGCTCTAGAGCAGCTCAACCAGCTCGATCTTTGCTAGCGCAAAGGCCCGGAAATCCTGCCGGAGTTCGCAGTAGGCCCGCAGGTAGATGCCGCTTGTCTCGACGCTCAGGTAGAGCGGGCGTACTGTGCGGCTGATCGGCCCGGGACTGCTGCGCGAGTGGTAGAGGATCCGTAGCGCCCGCCCTTCCGCCATGGCCTGGGCGATCAGCGGGGGTGGCTCGGGCTCTGGCGTCCCCGGGGCCAGGCCTCGTTCAAGCCGCAGTGCCGCGCCCAGGGTGGTCACCCCGAGTTCGGCCATCAGCGTGCAAAGCCGTCCGAAGAGCGCCCGGGTGGTGAGCACGTCGTCCATCGCCCGGTGGGTGGGCGGCGGAAGGCCCAGTTCAGCCGCGAGCGCGCCGAGGCTATAGGAGCGCCGGCGCAGGAGCCGACGCGACAGCGTGAGCGTGTCGAGCACGGGGCCGCCGAGGCCGGGCCGGCCGAGCGCGCGCAGTTCGGCGTCGAGGAAGGCCAGATCGAAGCGCACGTTATGGCCAACCAGCGCTGCGCCGGCCGCCAGCGACTCCACTGCCGGCGCCAGCGCGGCAAAGGGCGGGGCGGCGGCGAGCAACTCGTCGCGCAGGCCGTTCACCCGGGCCGCCTCCGGGTCGAGCAGCCTGCCGGGGTTCACCAGGCTCTCCAGCCGGCTGAGCTCGGCGCTATCGAGGGTGCGCAGCAGGGCCACCTCGGCCACCCGGTGGCCCGCCCGTGGGTCCAGCCCCGTCGTCTCCAGGTCGAGGAAGAGCAGCGGAACGTCGGCGAGCGGAAGGTCGCCGTGGATCACGGGGCCACCGGCACGGCCGCGGCGACCTCGGCGGGGATGCCGAGCAAGTCGGCGGGCACCCAGCCGGTGATCTCGCGCACATTGGTGGCCTGGTACCAGTCGCCAGCGCTGGTGCGCTGCAGCAGTTCTACCACCTCACCCTGGTTCACCCGGTCGAGTTCGGTACTGGCAGTATCGGGGCGTTCGTAGAGCGGGCCGTTGACAAAGACGGTCACAATGCTGGCCACAGGGACGTCGGCCGGGATCTGGCTCGCGTCGAGCAGCGTGACGCTCACCCACCCCAGTTCATCGCGCACCGTGCGCACGCGGTACCACTCGCCGTTGGGCGTGCGTGCCAGCACCTGCACCTGCTCGCCAGCATTGATCCCGCCCACCACGTTATCGGCGGCAATCAGCGGTAGCCGGCGCACATTGCCGCCGTTCCCCACGCCCACGGCGGGGCCGCTGGGCAGTTCGGGGGCGGCGGTTGGTGCCGGGGTTGCCGCTGCCTGCGTGGCGGTGGGCGCGGCCGTCGCGTGCGCGGCGGTAGGCACGGCGGTAGGCGCGGCGGTGGGCGCGGCGGCGGCCCGGCCGTAGAAGCTGTCGGCGATCCGGTTCACCTCGGGCACCTGCAACTCCACCTCGGCGCTCACCACGCCTTCGGGGCCACGCACCACCACCGTGTAGCGCCGGCCCTCGGTAGGTTGCGGCGCACCGTCGGCGCGGCGGGCCTCGATCTCGGCGCGGTTCCGGCGTACCGTGGCCCTCGCCGTCTCCGGGTTCAGCCAGGGGAAGGGTTGCCCGTCTTCCAGCAGTTCGGCCGTCACGACGGCCCCGTCCTCAAGGCCGCTCGTCTCCACATCGATCCCAATCGTCAGTGGCTCAGCACGGTTCACCACCGCGTCGGTGACGGTAAGCTCCAGCGGCACCAGTGGCGGAGGCGGGCCTGCCGTCTGGGTGGCGGGCGGCAGCAGGGTGAGCACCAGCGCCACTAGGCCCAGGAGCGCCAGGATGGGCACCAGCACCGCCAGGAGCTTGCCCGCCAGCGAGAGCCGGGCGAAGCGCTCCCGCCATCCGCTTGGCTCTTCGTCGATCGGCAGCGAGGTGTAGTCGATCGGCCCGCCCAGGCTCATCCCCGCCGACTCCGGCGGAGAAGCCTGGCGCCGGCGCATGTTTCGGACCAGTAGCACCACGACCACCAGTACGATGATCACGGCGACGATCAGCCCGATGACGATGGCAGAGTCGAGCTGGCTGAGCAGGTCTTGCATGGACGCAGTATTCCTTCCTGAGACTGCCTCGGCCCCTGGAGGCATCCCCTCTATAATATGACAACCGCTGCGGTTCTGCAAGCGGCACAGCGCCTAGATCGGCCTGGAGGTGTAACCGATTTCGTTCCGCCCTTCGGCCCAGCCCAGGGCCAGGGGGCTGTGGTATAATCCCTCACAGGTTCCCGCGCCTGCTCGGAGCACCCGCCCATGGATCGCCGGCCACTTCCACAGCCCGACGATACCCGCCTCACCTCCCCCTGGCACTGGTGCGGCCTGCTCCTCAATGCCCGTGGCTTCATGCGCGGCTGACGCCACCAGAGCCGAAGGCAGACGAGAGGCCGGTCCGTTCGGGTAGAACCTGCTTCCGCCGGCGCGCTCCACCACTCTTCTGCCAGCACGCTCACCCGCTCGCCTTCCCTGCCGACCCTTTTGCAGTCTGTCGTATGCTAGCCGGCACGCTGCGTGCTGGATTGAGGTGCGTCTATGCCTGAGCATATTCTCGTAGCCGTCGCCTGGCCCTATGCCAACGGCCCACGCCATATCGGCCACGTCGCTGGTTTCGGGGTGCCCTCGGATATCTTCGCCCGCTACCAGCGCCTGCGCGGCAACCATGTGCTCATGGTCTCCGGTACCGATGAGCACGGCACGCCGATCACCATCGCCGCCGATAAAGAAGGCCTCACCCCGCGTGAGGTCGCCGATCGCTACAATAAAGTGATTGGCGACGATCTCTACAACCTCGGCCTGAGCTACGATACCTTCACCCGTACGACGACGGCCAATCACTACCGGGTGACGCAGGATCTCTTCAAGACGCTGTATGAGCACGGCTACATCCTGCGCAAAGAGACCCTGGGCGCCTTCTCGGCGAGCACGGGCCGCACGCTCCCCGACCGCTATATCGAGGGCACCTGCCCGATCTGTGGCTATGGCGAGGCGCGCGGCGATCAGTGCGATAACTGCGGCAATCAGCTCGACCCGGTGGATCTGATCAACCCCCGCTCGAAGATCGACGGGAGTGTCCCGGTCTTCAAGGAGACGGAGCACTTCTTCCTCGACCTGCCGGCCTTCGCCGAGCAACTGCGGGCCTGGATCGAGCGTCAGGAGCACTGGCGGCCGAACGTGCGCTCCTTTTCGCTCAATTTTATTAAGGAACTCAAGCCCCGCGCCATCACCCGCGATCTGGAGTGGGGTGTGCCCATCCCACTCCCCGAGTACGCGGACCGCGACGATAAGAAGATCTACGTCTGGTTCGACGCGGTGATCGGCTACCTCTCAGCTAGCATCGAGTGGGCCCAGAACCGTGGCACGCCTGATGCCTGGCGCGAATGGTGGCAGAACCCGGCTGCCCGCCACTACTACTTCATGGGCAAGGATAATATCGTTTTCCATACGGTGATCTGGCCCGCCCAGTTGATCGGCTACGGGAAGGGCGGGGTCTATGGTGGGGCGGCGGTGGGCTCGCCTTATGCCGCCCCGCTTCAGTTGCCCTATAACGTCGTCAGCAGCGAGTTCCTGACCATGGAGGGCAAGAAGTTCTCCAGTAGCCGTGGCGTGGTGATCTACGTCAACGACTTCCTCAGCCGCTACGACCCGGACCCGCTGCGCTATTTTCTCACGATCGCCGGCCCCGAAAGCCAGGATACCGACTTCACCTGGGCTGAGTTCGTGCGCCGCAACAACGATGAGCTCGTGGCCACCTGGGGCAACCTCGTCAACCGGACGCTGACCAATGTCTACCGGAACTTCGGCAGCGTGCCCGCGCCCGGCTCCCTCACCCCGGGGGATACCGCGCTGATCGCGGCGGTGGAGGGCGGCTTTGCCACGATCGGGGAGCTCCTCGATGCCGCGCGCTTCAAGGCGGGGCTGAGCGAGGCGATGCGCCTGGCGGCGCTGGTGAACAGCTACCTCAGCGAGCAGGAACCGTGGAAGGTGATCAAGTCGGATCGTGAGCGGGCCGCGACGATCTGGTATGTGGCGCTGCGCTGTGTGGCCAGTCTGCGCGTGATCTTCACGCCCTTTCTGCCGTTCAGTAGCCAGCGCCTGCACGAGTACCTGGGCTACGATGGCTACATCGCCGGGCCGCTGGAGTTCCGCGAGTATACCGAGGAGCACGGCCAGTCCCACCGGGTGCTCACGGGTGACTACACCACCTGGGTGGGCCGCTGGGAGCCGGCAACGCTGCCGGTGGGCCAGGTCCTGCGTGAGCCCAGGCCCCTCTTTAAGAAGCTCGATGAGCAGGTGGTTGAGGAGGAGTTGGCGCGGATGGGCGCCGGCTGAGCCGGGAGGCGGGCCGGCCAGGGATGGGAACGGGCCGCTGCATCGCAGCGGCCCGCCCCTTTGTTCAACTGTGTGCCGGCACCGCAAGCTCAGCCGGCTGCGGTCGCGGTCGGTGCCTGAGCAGGCCGCTCGACCTTCCAGGGTACACCCAGGTAGCGAAGGAGGAAGTAGTCGAGGCCGTAGTAGCCGGCGACCTTCCAGGCGAGCATCAGCACCACCGCGATGACGAAGAGCAGGCCGTTGGTGCTGGCCGAGCCGGCCATGATGAAGTTCCAGTTCATAAAGGCGCCAAAGAATGCGGCGATGCCAACAAAGGCGCCGACGATCAGCGCGATACCGACCAGGATTTCGCCGTAGACGACGAGTTTGGCGAACCAGGTGTACGACTCGGTGTCAAGCAGGAACTGGATAAAGCTGCGGTACCAGTCGAACGCGATCGGCGGCCGGCCCGTCTCCGGGATGCTCACGGCGCGCTGCCAGTAGCCCTGCAAGGCCTCGCCCGTGCCAACCCACTTGACGTCGCCGACCTTGTGCAGTCCCGCGTCGAGCCACGCCCAGCCCAGGTAGACCCGGAGGATCACGAAGAGCCACGCGAACCTGGTGGTGTTGAATAGTGCGTGGGCGAATGGTGGATCGGAGATGGCGACTTCACCCTTCTCGGTGATAAGCTGCTGGCGAGCCATGGTCTGCCTCCTTGCCGATGGCCTCCGATCTGGAAATCCCAGAGCGGTTCGGTTTCACGTGATAAACGATACCAGCAATCGGCGATGCTGTGAGAGAAGCGCCAGCAACCCCGTGTTACGGAGCCTTCCCTCGCGCGCAACTTTTCCTGGCCCTCTGTGACATTCTCTTAACCGCCCCCTTACCATGCGCAAACCCCTGGCAATCGCATGGCTCCTGCGCATGGTGTGGATTGCTGCTGTACAAATTGAACAAGTGCTGCTATACTCCTTTGTGCCGAAGATCGCATCAGTGCGGCACATCTCTGCTCTGGCCCGGCCCGGCCCGTATGCTACGCCAGTGTAGCCATGATGGTTTGGCACAGAGTCTTCCTCACATTGCCCTATAGCAGTCCTATCTGAAGTTGTGAGTCCAGCACTATGTGGCCGTATGGCGATTCCTGGCTCCTGGTTGTCGGTTCTCCGTTCTGGTGGGGGTGCTATAGCTCCGGTGGTTGCCGCAGCTTTTGAGGAGGTGTTATGAAACTCGTCCGCGCAGCGCTCGCCCTGGTGGTTGCCACCGTGCTGCTGGCGCTCCCCACCCTGGCCAGTGCGCAGGCCGCTGCCGTCTCCGGCACGCTGACCTACCGCGATCGCGTCGCCCTGCCCGCGAATGCTGTGGTGACCGTGCAGATCGCGCAGATTCAGTCCGGTGGCCCCAACCTGGTTGTCGCTGAGCAGCGCTTTACCACCAATGGCGCCCAGCCGCCCTTCCGCTATAGCCTCACGTACGACCCGGCGCGGATCGATCCGAACCGCCAGTACACGGTGCAGTCGAACATCAGTGTCGGGGGGCAGGTGCGCTTCACGACGAATTCGATCTACCGGGTGATCACCGGCGGTGCGCCAACTCAGAATGTGAACCTTGTTCTCGTCGCCGTCGGGCGCCTGCCCAATACGAGCGGCGGCGCGCTGCCCCTGGTTGTGGCCGGCACTGCGCTTGTCGCCGCCTTCGGGGTGTTCGCCGTGCGTCGCCTGGGGCTTGCTCGTTCCTAGCGTTCTGAGTGTGTGCCAGGCGTGTAGCCGACCAGCGCGGACACGCTGACCATCCGGAGGCTCTGCGCGATCACGCCGGAGCCTCCACCCCCGGTGAGCCGCCCCACTGGCCGCCTGCGGGGCTGGAGCGAGCCGGTGCAGGCCGCCTTCGCTGGGTAGAGCCCGGGTGGGGTGTGTGAGATGGCCGGACTCTCCGATGCCACCATCCGGCGCGCTCAGCGTGGCGAGTCGCTGGCATGCGCCGGAATCGCGCTCTTGAGATCCTATGGCTCTGCGTCGTTCTTCCCGCCACGTGGCCCTGATCGTCGCGCTCCTCACACTGGCCGCCTGGTGGGTTGCCGGCCTGGCCGTGGCTGCCCCGCTGCGCCAGTCGGTTGCTCCGGCCTGTTTTCCGGAGACGGGCTACTGCACGGGCGGGCGCATCCGCGAGGTCTGGGAGCAGGGTGGTGGCTTGCCCGTGTTTGGCTTCCCGATCACCTCATTGCAGGAGGAGTTGATCGAGGGGCGGCCACGTATGGTGCAGTGGTTCGAGCGCGCTCGTCTGGAGCTGCACCCCGAGCAGCCGCCTCCGTACGACGTGCTCGTCGGCCGGGTGGGTGCTGAGCTGCGCGCCGCTGGTGAGCGCCCCAGCTTCGCCACCGCGATGCCCGGTGACTGTCGCTTCTTCGCGGAGACGGGCCAGAGCCTCTGCGGGCCCTTCCTCGATGCCTGGCTCTACGGCGGTCGCCCGCTCGATGGCGATCCAGCCGTGAGTGATGCGGAGAGCCTGGCTCTGTATGGCTTTCCGCTCGGCCCCCCTCGTACCGAGCGGCTGAGCGATGGCCGGGCCTACGTGGTGCAGTGGCTGGAGCGGGCCCGCTTCGAGCTTCACCCCGAGCTCGACGGGATGGTGCTTCGGGGGCTGCTTGGCCGCGAGCTGGCGCCTGTCGCGGTCGATCCGCCCGGCACACCATGGCCTGGCGAGGCGCCCCCTGTCGCCGCGCCTCCGCCCGCGCCTCCTCCGCCGCAGCCCGCGACACTGCCGGCAGAGGCCCCGGCCCGCCTGGTGATCGCCGCGATCGGACTCGATACGCCTACCATCCCGGTTGGCGCCGACGAGTTCGGCGCGTTCATTGTGCCGAACCACGAGGTGGGCTGGTACCTGCACAGCGCCGTTCCCGGCCAGGGCGAGAATATCGTCTTCTGGGGGCACGTACTGCCCTTCCTCTCAGCCCCTGAGCGGCCCGCGCCCTTCGCTCGCCTGCACGAGCTCACCCCCGGCGCCGAGTTGCTGATCTACGATCAGACGGGCGCACCCCATCGCTATGTCGTCACCCAGCAGATCCGCGCCATGCCCGAGCAGGTAGAGTATGTGCTGGCCCAGGGACGCGAACTCGTCACCCTCGTCTCCTGCATCGGCGAGGGGGTCGTTGTGGGCGGCAGTATCGTTGACTACAGCGAGCGGCTGATCACCATCGCGGAGCCGCGCTGAGCGCACAAAATGGGGGCGGGGTTCGCAACGCGAACCCCGCCCCCGCGTCTGGCTGCCCTAATCCAGATAGCCGCGCAGCTTCTTGCCGAGATGCGGGTGGCGTAGCTTACGCAGGGCCACCGCCTCAATCTGGCGGATGCGCTCACGGGTGATGCCGAACTCGACGCCGACCTCCTCAAGGGTGCGGTAGCGACCGTCCTTCAGGCCATAGCGCAACTGGATGATCTTGCGCTCGCGCTCGGGGAGCTTCTGCAGCACCTCCTCGATCTGCTCGCGCAGCATCGAGGCGGCTGCGGCCTCCGAGGGCGTGGAGATCCGGTCGTCCTCGATAAAGTCGCCCATGCGGCCCTCGCCCTCCTGGCCCACCGGCATCTCGAGCGAGAGCGGATGCATGCTGGCCTCGAGGGTGCGGCGCACCTTCCCGGCGGAGATACCCATCGCCTCGGCGATCTCCTCGGGGGTGGGCTCACGCTGCATCGACTGCTGGAGCTTATGGCTGGTGCGCTTCACCTGGCTGATCGCCTCGCCCATATGCACCGGCAGGCGGATGGTGCGGCTCTGATCGGCGATCGCGCGGGTGATCGCCTGGCGGATCCACCAGGTGGCGTAGGTGCTGAACTTGTGGCCCTTGGTGTAATCGAACTTCTCGACGGCCCGCATCAGGCCGATATTACCCTCCTGCACCAGGTCCATCATCGTCAGACCGTAGGAGGTGTACTTCTTGGCAATCGAGACCACCAGGCGCAAGTTCGCCTGGATCAGGTGCTGGCGGGCGTCCTGCCCTTTGGCGAAGCTCCGCTCGAGCTGAAACTTCTCCTGGCCCGTCGCGTACTCTTCGCGCTCCAGCCGCTGACGCGCCAGGTCGCCCGACTCCATGGCCTTGGCGAGCTCAACCTCCTGCTCGGCTGTAAGCAGCGGTACCTGGCCGATCTCCTGCAGGTACATGCGCACCGGGTCGTCGAAGGCGATGTCGGCGAAATCGGGCAGGTCGCTCAGCGACTCGTCGTCGGCATGGGTGCTCTGCTCGAGCTCGGCTGACGACTCAACCACCTTGATGCCCTCCGCCTGCAGCGTGGCGTAGAGCTGGTCCACCTCCGCAACGTGCAACTCCGGCTGCGGATAGGCCTCAAGGATATCGCCATAGGTGAGATAACCGCGCGACCGCGCCATCTCAAGCAACCGCTCGCTCATCGGCCCCGACTCCTCTGTGACAGACTCGTTCTGTGTGACCATCCTCGTCCCCAGGAACCCTTGACTGCGACCAGGTCGGGCTGCACGACGTGCATTTACATAATACACGTACTGTCAAGCGTTTCCCGCCGTAGATGCTGAGCGTGTCCACCCTCGCCCCGTTTCGCCAGGTTACGATGCTTCATCGTACCGCTATGAGAGAACTAAGGGGGCCGGAGCAGACGTTTTGCCCGCTCTGGCCCCTCGCGTGAGCGTGTGCTGCCCCGGTGGCACGAAGATGGGGCCGAGTTTGCGCACTCAAACCCCATCTTAATACACACAATGGAGGGACGCGGTCGTGGCACCCCATTAACTTTGCCGGTTGGTACTATAGCATTATGCAACGGTTAAAGTCAACCCCCCGGCCAGGCTGTTCTGGCGCCAGGGCCAGGATTTCAGCTCTTGTTCAGATTCTCACAAGCACTTCTGCTCCTTCCCGGTGGCTGCGGTTTGCGGGTACAATCTGGTGGGTGGCACTTTTCGCCCATGGGTCGTCTGCCACACACGTGCGGTACAGGCTGCCGATGCAAGGAGTGAACCCTCCATGATCCTCAGCGATACGCGGCGGGAGTTTCTCGCAGGCCGCCATTACGGTGTTGTTGGGACCCTCAACGCCGATGGCAGCATCCATCAGACGGTCGTCTGGTTCGTGCTCGACGGCGACCAGATCCGCTTCAGTATCGGCGCGGGCAGCGTGAAGGCTCGGAATCTGCGCCGTTCCCCGACCATCGCGCTGACCGTCGAGGATGGCCCCCGTTACCTGACGTTGAGCGGTACTGCCGTGGTGGAGCCAGCCGATCCGGCCTTGCGCCGCCGCCTCGCCGAGCGTTACCTTGGCCCTGAGCGGGTGGATGAGTGGCTCGCCCGGCGCCCTGATGCCCCCCGTGCTTCGGTGCGCATGACGATCACGCGCGCCTATGGCCAGGGGATCTGATCGGCGCCTGGCTTCCGTTCTCGTCGCTATGCCGGACCCGCTCGCTGTACCCACGATTCGCGTTCGACACGTCGGCCACAGCAGCACGCTCCGCTCTCGCAGATGTGACCGGAGGAGGATGGTGCTGCGATGGCGACTCGATGCCTGGCCACGATCGCTGTCGAGGCCAAGCCTGTGGAGCCACTCCCGCCCATGACGACCACCGCCATTGTTCACGATCTGGCCGCCACCGTGATGGCCCGCTGCGACACGCTCGGCGCGATCAGCGAGGAGGAGGGCCGGCTCACCCGGCGCTCGTATACGCAGGCGATGCGTCGCGCCAACGACCAGGTGGCCGCCTGGATGCGCGCCGCCGGTATGGATGTGCGCGAGGATCCGGCCGGGACGCTCCTGGGCCACTACGCCGCTAGCAAGCCTGGTGCTCCCACGCTGCTGCTCGGCTCGCACCTCGATAGCGTGCGTGACGCCGGCCGCTACGACGGGCCGCTCGGGGTGCTCGTCGGCCTCGCCGCCGTCGAGCAGCTAGGGTGCGTGGGTCGTCGCCTGCCCTTCGCCGTGGAGGTGGCCGCCTTTGCCGACGAGGAGGGGCTGCGCTTCGGCCGTTCCTACCTCGGCAGCATGGCGTTTACCGGCAGCTTCCCTCCCGCGCTGCTTGAGTTGCGTGATCCCGATGGGGTGCGCCTCGCCGATGCGATCGCCGCCTTCGGGGGCGACCCGGCCCGGCTCGGCGCCGCCGCTCGCCGGCCAGAGGACCTGCTCGCCTACCTTGAGGTGCATATCGAGCAGGGGCCGCAGCTCGAGGCCCGTAACCTCCCGCTCGGCGTGGTGAGCGCCATCGCCGGGGCCACCAGGGCGACGCTGCGATTCGGCGGGACTGCCGGACACGCCGGCACCGTGCCGATGGAGCTGCGCCACGACGCGCTCTGCGCCGCCGCCCAGACCGTGCTGATCGCCGAGGAGCTCGCCCGCGCCACTCCCGGCCTGGTGGCCACGGTGGGCCAGATCGCCGCCTTGCCCGGCGCCGGCAACGTCATCCCCGGCGTCGCCACGATCAGCCTCGATGTGCGCCACCAGCACGACCCGGCCCGCATCGCCGCCGTGGACGAGTTGCGCGCTCGCGCCCAGGCCGCCGCCAGCGCCCGTGGCGTGACCCTGGCCTGGGAGGAGCTCCAGAGTACCAGCGCGGTGCCGATGGCGCCTGGCCTCCGGGCGCGCCTGGCCCGCGCGATCGCGGCGGGCGGCCATACGCCCCTGGAGCTGCCAAGCGGTGCCGGCCACGATGCCGCCGTGCTGGCACGCTTCACCGACGCCGCCATGCTCTTCGTGCGTTGCCGGGGCGGCATCAGCCATCATCCCGCCGAAGCCGTGGATGTGGCCGATGTCGCGGCGGCGATCGCGGCGGTGGGGCGCTGGATTGACGATCTTGCTGGAGAGCCGTACCCGTGACACACTACGATCTGCTGATCCGCAATGGGACCGCAGTGACCCCCGCTGGTCCGCTCGCCGCCGACCTGGCGGTGGCTGATGGTCAGATTGTTGCTCTGGCTCCCGAGTTGGCGGGCTCGGCCACCGAGGAGCTCGATGCGTGTGGCCTGCACCTGTTGCCTGGACTGATCGATGCCCACGTGCACTTCAACGAGCCTGGCCGCGCCGACTGGGAGGGATGGGCAACTGGCGCCGCCGCGCTCGCCGCCGGGGGTGGCACCCTGGCCTTCGAGATGCCCCTCAACGCCAGCCCGCCCACCCTCGACGGCCCGAGCTTTGACCTGAAGCGCCAGGCCGCCGAGGCGCAATCCTGTGTCGATTTTGCCCTCTGGGGCGGCCTGGTGCCGGGCGATCGCGACCGGCTCGACGAGCTGGCCGCCCGTGGCGTGATCGGCTTTAAGGCTTTTCTGTCGCAAAGTGGTACCGCCGACTTCCCCGCTGCCGACGACCTGACCCTTGTCGAGGGGATGGCGCGGGCCGCTCGCCTGGGGCGTATCGTTGCCGTGCATGCCGAGAGCGACGCGCTCACCTCCGCGCTTACGCGGCGCGCCGTGGCTGCCGGGCGCCTGGGTGTACGCGACTATCTGGCCTCGCGGCCCGTGCTCGCGGAGCTGGAGGCGGTGCAGCGGGCCATCCTGTTCGCCGCCGAGACAGGCTGCCGGCTGCACCTGGTCCACCTCAGTTCTGGCCGCGCCGTGGCGCTCGCCGTTGAGGCCCGTGCCCGGGGCGTTGACGTGAGCTGCGAGACATGTCCCCATTACCTTGTCTTTACCGAGGAGGATGTGGAGCGCATCGGCGCGGCTGCCAAGTGCGCGCCGCCCATCCGCTCTGGCGCCGAGCAGGCGCAGCTCTGGGCGCACCTCGCCGCTGGCGCGATCGATATCGTTGCCTCGGACCACTCGCCCGCCCCGGCCAGCATGAAGGGCCCCACACCCACCGGTTTTTTCGGGATCTGGGGTGGGATTGCCGGGGTCCAGTCCACGCTGGCGCTTCTGCTCAGCGAGGGCTACCACGGCCGTGGGCTCGATCTCGGGCGCATCGTCGCCGTAACGGCGGGGCGCGTGGCCGAGCGCTTTGGCCTGGCTGGGCGCAAGGGCGTGCTCCTTCCCGGCGCCGATGCCGACATCGCCATCGTGGATCTCGGGGCCAGGTGGGAGCTGCGGCGCGACGATCTCCGCGACCGGCACCGGCTCAGCCCTTACGTGGGCCGGAGCTTGCGCGGGCGCGTGGTGCGCACTATCCGCCGGGGGCAGACGATCGCGCGCGAGGGCGAACCTGTACCCGGCGCCGGTGGGCGGCTGATCACGCCGCTATAGCACGCACTGATGATCGATCGCCGTAAGCCAGTTGATGATCGCGTCGACCGGGGGCAGTGGCGGCGCCGTGAGTGTCCACTGGGCGCGCAGGACGGCATAGCGATCAAGAATGAACACCCCGATCACCGCCCCGTCGGGCAGGAAGCGCCGGGCGGCCTCACCTCGGGGGTCGAGCAGCAGCGGGAAGGGCAGATCCAGCGCCGCCCGCAGCCCGTCGGCGTGCGCGCCAGGATCGGTGCACACAGCCAGGACCTCGCCGTCGGCTGCGCGAATGGCCTGGTACTGTTCCTTCAAGTGCTCGAGGTAGGAGCGGGCGGGCAGATCCACGCACGGGAGGAAGAGCAGGGCGAGATGGCGCCGGGCGCGGTAGCTGCTGCGGCGCACCTCGCCACCGCTCACCGACGGCAGGGTAAAGTTCGGGGCCACGGCGCCGGGCTCGAGCCGGGGGAGGGTGGTATTCGTGTCGCTCACAGGCCACTCCATCGCCAGGGCTGCCTATACGGGCAGCGCGCCGGGTATCAGGCGACGAGGGTTCCGGCGAGTGCGGAGCGGGGGGCGCGCTCGCCGGCCGCCGTCACGGGTCCCTCGTCGCAGCATCGGCTTCAGCAAGCCCTGTGCCAGCGGTAGGGGTAGCAGGCATGGTAGCATAGCGGGTATCTGCCTGCGAGCCCTGCTCCCAAGAGTGCCACAACCATCGTTCGGGCATCGGCGCGGGGCCTGGCGTGGTGTGTCGAGGCGGTACCGGACGCGCAACCCGGTTCCATAGGACAACGCACGAAGGAGTTCTGATGACCGTCGCGCCGATCGAACGGGAGGCCGCCTACAGCGTGCCCGTCGCCGAGATGCTGGCCAGGCTGGAGGTTCGCCCGGAGGTCGGGCTCAGCGCCGAGGTTGCCGCCGAGCGGCTGGCGCGGGTAGGGCGGAACGAGCTCCCCGAGGAGCCGCCCACGCCCGCCTGGGTGCGCTTTCTGGCCCAGTTTCGCGACCCGCTCACCGGCCTGCTGATCGCCGCAATCGTGATCTCCTTCATCGCCTGGCTGATCGAACGCGAGGAGCCGGTGCCCTTCGAGGCGATCACGATCCTCGCGATCGTGCTGCTCAATGGCGTGCTCGGCTTCGTCCAGGAGAATCGCGCCGAGCAGGCGGTAGCCGCGCTCCGCGCCCTCTCCTCGCCCCACGCCCGGGTGTTGCGCGATGGCCGCCAGCAGCAGATCCTCGCCGCCGAGCTCGTGCCCGGCGACATCTTGCTTGTCGAAGAGGGTGACAGCATCCCCGCCGACGCCCGCGTGATCGAGTCGATTGCCCTGCGGGTGGCCGAGTCGGCGCTCACCGGCGAGAGTGCCAGTGTAGGGAAGGATAGCGCGCCACTCGACGGCGACGTTCCCCTGGCCGAGCGCAGCAACATGCTCTTTGCCGGCACCACCGTGGCCTCGGGCCGGGGGCGCGCCGTGGTTGTAGCAACCGGTGCCGCCACGGAGATCGGCAAGATCGCCGGCTCGCTGCAGCAGACCGAAGACGAAGAGACGCCCTTGCAGCGTGAGCTTGGCCGGGTGGGCCGGCTACTCGGCATCGCGGTGATCGCCATCGCCGTGGTGATGAGCGCGACGATCGTCCTGGTGAGCGGCGTGCGCCGCCTGGGGGAACTGGTAGACGTGCTGCTGCTCGGCGTGAGCCTCGCGGTGGCCGCCGTTCCCGAGGGGCTGACGGCCATCACCACGATCGTGCTCTCCCTGGGCATGCAGCGCATGGCGCGCCGCAACGTGATCGTGCGCAAGCTTTCGGCCGTCGAGACCCTCGGCTCTACCACGGTGATCTGCTCCGACAAGACCGGCACCCTCACCCGGAACGAGATGACGGTCCGCGTGATCGTGACGGCGAGCGGGCGGGCGGAGCTGACCGGGATCGGATACGAGCCCGAAGGCGAGCTCCTGCAGAACGGGCGGCCCGTGGCCGATCCCGGCCTGGTGGAGGAGATCCGCAAGGCGCTGCGCGCCGCCGCCCGCGCCAACAACGCCCGGCTGGTTCAGGAGGACGGTCGCTGGACGATCCAGGGCGACCCGACCGAGGGCGCGTTGCTGGTGGCCGCCCGCAAGCTGGCTCTCAGCGACGAGGAGCTCGAACGTCGCTTCCCCCGCGTCGGCGAACTGCCCTTCAGCTCCGAGCGCAAGCTGATGAGCACAGCCCACGCCGACCAGCAGAAGGATCGGCTGATCGTCTTCGCCAAGGGCGCGCCCGACATCCTGCTCTCACGCTGCACCCACGAGCGGGTGGGGGCGAACGACGAGGTGCGCCCGCTCACCGACGAGCGTCGCCAGGCGATTCTGGCCGCCGTGGAGGAACTGGCCGACGAGGCCCTGCGCACGCTTGGCCTGGCCTACCGCACCCTGGAGCGCGACGTGGTGAGTGGCGAGCTGCGCGAGGATGTGGAGCAGGAGTTTGTCTTTCTGGGCGTGGTGGGCATGATCGACCCGCCCCGCCCCGAGGCCAGAGACGCGGTGGCCGAGGCCCGGACTGCCGGGATCAGGCCGATCATGATCACCGGCGACCATCCCCGCACGGCCGCAGCCATCGCCGCCGAGCTGGGAATCAGCCCGGCGGGGGTGGGCGCGGTGACGGGTAGCGAGCTGCAGCGCCTGGATGACGACGAGCTGCGGGCGCTGGCGCGGGAGCGCTCGGTCTATGCTCGCGTCGCCCCGGAGCACAAGCTGCGGATCGTACGGGCGCTCAAGGCCGAGGGCGAGATCGCGGCGATGACCGGCGACGGCGTCAACGACGCGCCGGCGCTCAAGGCCGCCGACATCGGCGTGGCGATGGGGATCACCGGTACTGACGTGAGCAAAGGCGCCGCCGACATGGTGCTCACCGACGATAACTTCGCCTCGATCGTGGCGGCGGTGGAGGAGGGGCGCTCGATCTTCGCCAACATCCAGAAGTTCCTGCGCTACCTGCTCTCGTCCAATATCGGCGAGGTGCTCACCATGTTCGGCGGCGTCGTCCTGGCCGGCATGATCGGCCTCGTGCCCGAAGAGAGCTCACTGGTCGTGGTCCCACTGCTTGCCACCCAGATCCTCTGGATCAACCTGCTGACCGACTCGGGGCCAGCGCTGGCCCTGGGGCTGGAGCCCGCCGACCACGACGTGATGCTGCGCCCGCCACGTGACCCACGAACGCCAGTGATCACCGGGCGCATGTGGTTCAACATCGTCCTGGCTGGGCTGATCATGGCGCTGGGTACGCTTGGTGTGATGGACTGGGCGCTCCCCGGGGGGCTGCTCGCGGGGAGTGGCAGCCTGCGCTACGCCCAGACGATGGGCTTCACTACCCTGGTGCTCTTCCAGCTCTTCAACGTCTTCAACGCCCGCTCCGACGAGCACAGCGCGTTCCGCAAGCTCTTCAGCAACCGCTGGCTCTGGCTGGCCGTCGCGCTCTCCCTGCTCCTGCAGGTCGCAGTCGTCTACACGCCGGTGCTGCAACAGGCCTTTCGCACGACCGCGCTCGCCCCCGGCGACTGGCTGGTGTGCGCGGCGGTGGCGAGCAGTGTGCTCTGGCTCGTGGAGCTGCGCAAGTGGTTCGCGCGCTACGCCGGCATGCGGCACCAGTGAGTCAGAGCAGGCGCGGGGCACACCGCGTCCATGCGCATACAACCGGCAGATGGTTCTCGTTGCCGAGAGAGATCCAATCGGACGCATGCTTCGCAACGTTCTGTGACGGCTCCGAACGGAGCCTATGGAACGAGAGCGTATGTTGAGGAGGATCTCGAATGACTGAGCGCAACCTGAGCCTGATCTCGCGGCGTGGCCTGCTGAAGGGCGCGGCCGGTATGACCGGGGGCCTCGCCGCTGCGAGCTTCGCCGGCCTCTTCGGGATCAAGGCCGCCGAGGCCGCCCACGATCGCATGGACGATGCGCAGACGATCGTCAACCTTGCCGCCACCGCCGAGACGCTGGCCACCACCTTCTACTACGCGGCGCTCACGGCGGCCCAGTTCGAGGTGAGCGCCGAGGATGTGGCCTACCTCAAGCTGGCGCTTGATGCCGAGAAGTACCACCTGGACTTTCTGGTCTCCAATGGCGGCGCGAGCCTGACCCGGCAGTTCTACGTGCCGGCCAACCTGCTGAGCGATCCGGCGCTCTTTGTGCAGGTGGGCGCCAACGCCGAGACGGCCTTCGTGGGCGCGTATCTGGCGGCCACCCGCCGCTTCGCCGAGCTGGGCGTGCCACGCCTGGCGGCCACCACGGCCCAGCACGCATGCAGCGAGGCCCAGCACCTGGCCCTCATCCGCGAGATTGGTGGCTTCGCGCCGAACAACCTGGCGCTACCCCTGCCGATCTACTACAACGTCTCCGACGCGGTGCCGACCCTCGCGCCCTTCCTGCAGGGTGGCCAGGGCTTCATCGGGCCGGTGACTGCCCCGACCGCCGCTCAGATCACCGCCGTCCTCGGCGGGGTGAAGTCCGACCCGACCAAGCCGTTCACGGCGGTGTTCTAGGCCGCCCGACGACGCGCCAGGCCCATGAGGCCTGGGGCGTTCGCTTCGGAGTTGAACCACGAAGCGCACTCTGAAGAGCGCCGGAGGGGTCGCGCCACACCGCTCCCTTCGGCGCTCGATCGTACCATTGCAACGCCCGGCCGTCACCTATGTATAATGTGACAGCACCTCAGCTGCAGCCGCGGCTAGCAGAAAGATCGCACCGGGTGAGCCAGACCATTCCGACCGTGCGCGCCAACCTGGGCGCCCTGCGTGACGACGAGTTGCTGGCCCTCGTCGCGCGCCACGACGAAGGGGCCCTGGGCGTGATCTACGACCGCTACAGCGGCCTCGTCTACACGATTGCCCTGCGTATCACCGGCGACCGCCAGACGGCCGAGGAGGTGATGCAAGATGTCTTTCAGGGGGTCTGGCAGACGGCCGGAAGCTACCAGGCAGGGCGTGGCGCCTGTGCGGCCTGGCTGATCGGCATCGCGCGCCACCGCGCGATCGACGCCACCCGCAGCCGTCGCGAGCGCGCCCGGGCCCGCGAGCAGACGATTGAACAGGGGGCGGTGCTGGAAACTGCCGGCGGCACCGATCCCGAGCTGAGCGACCTGGATGTGCGCGAGGCGGTGCGCGCGGCCCTGGATGCCCTGCCGCCCGCCCAGCGTCAGGCCGTTGAGCTGGCCTACTACGGCGGCCTGACCCGCGTAGAGATCGCCGAACGCCTCGGCGAGCCCATTGGCACCGTGAAGACGCGGCTGCGCCTGGGCCTGCTGAAGCTGCGTGATCTGCTGCGGCCTCTCGCGGAGTGAAGCGATACGACAATGCAGCCTGAACCATCCGACGAGATTACTGACCTGTTGGTCGCCTATGCCCTCGGGGTCCTCGAGGCCGAGGAGATGCAGCGTATCGGTCGCCTGCTCGACGAGCGGCCCGAGTTGCGGCCCAGCCTGGCCGAGCTTCAGGCGACGGCGGGCCTGCTCCCCTATGGGTTGCCCCTCGCTGCCCCTCCCGCCGATCTGCGCCAGCGCACGCTGGACCACGCCGTCGGTCGGGCGCCCCGTGCGCCCTCTGCCGGCGCGGCCAACGCGGGGCGCCGGCTGCGTGGCTGGCTCTACGCGCTTGGCGGCCTGGCAGCGGCGGCCCTCGCGGCGCTGGCCTTCACCCTTGCCGGACTCGGCAGCGCCCGCGCTGAGCTTGCCGCCACTCGCGAGCGGCTCGCCCAGGTTGAGCAGCAGCTTGCGCTCGCCGAAGGCCAGCTCGCCGCCGTGCTCACCGAGCAGTCCCAGCTAGCGCAGGCTGTTGTCGGCGCCGATAGCGTGAGCGCGCTGGAGGGGGCTGGTGGTCTGGCCACCGCCCTGCAGTCCGCCGATGGCGAGGTGGTCATAGCGGCCCGCTTGCCGCCCCTGGCCGCCGACCAGGTGTACCAGTTGTGGGTGATCGCTGGCCAGAGTGCTCCGGTGAGCGGTGGAACCTTCACGGTTGACAGCGAGGGCTACGGGGTGATCGCCCTGGGCCCCGGCGCCGCCCCCTCCGGCGTAACCCTTGCCGTGACCGCCGAGCCGGCGCCCGGTAGCCCCGGCCCAACCACGCCCATCCTCGTCTCCGGGCAGTTGTCTTGAGTTCAGGGGCGGACACCAGGTCTGGTCGGAACTGCGGTTCACGGCGTTGGGACGTGCTGCAGGCCCTCACCCCCGTTTTCGCGGGGGCAGGCCTCTGTCCCCCTCTCCCGCTCGCGGGAGAGGGGGACGCTGCTCGTCAGGATGCGACACATCGCCGATAGAACACGGGTTCTGTCGGCTCCCAAACCCATGCTGGAGCGCCCATCAGGGGAAGAGGGATCTGGCGCCTGTTGCTCCCAATGGCGTCACTGGTAGTTGTGATGCCGGGCCAGGAAACCGAGCAGTACCCCGTGAAAGGCTCGTGGCGCCTCGACCTGCGGGAAGTGGCCACAGCGCGGTATGGTGATGAGATGGGCGCCGGGGATGGCGGACCGCGCGGCCTGCCCGCTCGAGGCCAGTGGGAAGATCCGGTCCTGCTCGCCCCAGATCAGCAGGCAGGGTGCGCGTAGCTCGCCGAGGCGGGCGCGCATGCCGGTACGCGCGAGGTCGGTGGCGTCGTAGCGGCGGCTGAGGGCCATGAGCGCGCGGCGGTTCTCCCGGCCCTGGAGGGCGGCGCGCCCCCGCGCAAGCGCCGTGGTGCTGAGGTGGCGCTCGGGTTCGAAGAATGCGGCCGTGAGCATGGCCCGCACGACCATCGGGCGAGCCGAGAGCCAGAGCAGTGCTGCCCCAAGCACCGGCCAGCCACCGGCCCGGGTGAGCGGCGAGGCCTCGGCGAAGCCATCGCTTGCCACCAGGGTGAGGCTCGCCACGCGGTGGGGGTGCTGGAGCGCCAGCGCCAGCGCGTACTTACCACCCATCGAGTGGGCCACCAGGCTTGCCCGCTCCTCCCCGAGCGCGTCCAGCAGGCCCGCGTAGAGGTCGGCCAGCAGCGCCAGGGAATAGGGCGCGTTGGCCGGCTTGTCGGAGCGCCCGAAGCCGAGGCTATCGACGGCCAGGGCCCGGTAGCCCGCCTGCGCAAGGAGCTCCCCGGTAGGTCGCCAGTCTTCGGCGGAGCCGGCGAAGCCGTGGAGCAGGAGTACCGCCGGACCATGGCCTGCCTCGAGCATGTGGAGCCGGTAGCCACCAACCGTCACGAATCGACTCTGCATAGGTCTCCACTTCCCGATTGCGCGTCTGCCGGGATGGGTTGCCGTGCCCGGCGCGGGTAGAGCCACCGCGAGCGACCGCCGCCTTGGCAGGACGTTACATCTCGCTCGCTCGGGGTGGGCAGGTATGCCTATGCTACAATAAAATCTGCCCTGTGCGCGCCGTGCCACAGGAGGCGTAGCCCATGAGCGATCTCGTCGAGGCCCTGCACAACCTGGCCCGTGAGCGCAGCCGGGGCGGCCCGAGCCCACTGATCGCCGTGCGCAGCCTGGCCGCCCGCGAGGGATCGCGCATCAGTCACCTTGGCATCAGCCAGCAGCTCGCTCAGGCCTGGGTGAGCGTTACCGGCGAGCCGTTCCGTCCCCACCAGTCGCTCGGGCTGGCGGCCATGCGCCGTGGCGAGCCGCTAGCCCTGGTGGGGGGGCTCGCTGCCCGCCAGTCGCTGCTTCTGCTCGCGGTGGAGGTGCTGCGGGCCGAGGGCGCTGCCACCGCCCTTCTGCTGGCCCCCGATGAGTCTGCCGCCGCCGCGCTGCGCGGTGAGCTACAGCGCCTCTTCGCGGCCCTGGGCGAGCCGCTGCGCGCGGGCCTGGCCTGTGGCCCCGAGGCCCGGCTGGCGATCGGCGCGCAGGTGGTGGTGAGCACCCCCGCCGCCCTCCACGAGCGCCTGCTCCGCCACCACGCCCGGGCGTGGGCGAGTTTCTGGCCGCGCCTGCGTCTGTTGCTGGTCATCGATGCCCATTGTTACGATGGGCTCGGCATTGCTCACGTGGGCTGGCTGTTGCTCCGGGCCCGGCGCCTGTGCGCCCCTGTCCACCCGCCTCGGGTTGCGGCGACGGTGGCTCCGGTGGCGGCCTTCGAAGAGGGTCTGGCGCTGCTCTCCGGCGAGGCATGGCGCGTGGTGCCGGCCAATGATACGCCACGGCCCCGCAGCGCCGTAGCCCTCTGGCGCTCCACCGCCGACCAGCCCCGCGAGGCGGTGGCTGTGGCCCTCGGTCTCGCTCGCGCCGGCGCCAGGGCCCATATCGTCTGCGCGCCCTTCGAGGCGCCACTGCTCCGCGCGCTTGTTGGCCCCGACATGCCGGCGGTGACGGTCGGGCCGACTCCGCTTCCAGCCTCGGCCCAGATCCTGCTCGGGGTTGGGGTGGCGCGCCACCTGCGCGCCTGTAGCGACAGCGCGGCGCTTACGGTGCTCGTTCTTGGCGATGACCCCGCTGAGCGGACCCTGGCCCGGCTCGCCGCCCAGGGTGCTGAGCCGATCCCGCTCCTCGATGGCCCGCCCGCCGCGTGGGTGGTCGCGCCTGGCAACGCCTATCTCGCCGCCCAGCACCTCGTCTGTGCCGCCTCCGAGCTGCCGCTCGCCGCCGCCGAGGTGGCCGCCTGGGGCGTCGAGTCGATCGTCGAGCGCCTTGTGCTGCACGGTCAGCTCGTGCGGCTCCCGGGGCCTGAGCCCGCCTGGCAACCTCTCCCGACCGGGAACGATCCCTACGGCCTCTTCGATCTGCGATCGGCCGGCGCCGACCCCGTTCGCATCCGCGATGATCAGGGGACGCCCCTCGGGACCCTCGATCTCCCCGCCTTCGACCGCTGGGGCTTCGCCAGTGCCTCTCTGCCGCCTGTGCGCGGCGGCTTCCGTGTGCTCGGCCGGGATGAGGAGGGGCTCGAGCTGACCATCCGGGGCGCACCCGATGCCCGGCGCACCATGCCACTGCGCCGCTGCGCCGTGCGTGTGCGCGACCAGCGCGAGTCGCGCCGGCTGCGGGGCCGTGAGGTGGCCTGGGGGCGCGTGGTAGTGGAGGAGGAGGTCTACGGCTACCGCGAGGTCTCGCCTGGCAACGCTCCGGTCGAGCGGGTGATCAGCCCGCCCCTGAGCGCGAGTTGGAGCGCGCCAGCGCTCTGGGTAGAGCTCCCGGCGGCGGCGAGCGCCGGCGGCCAACTGGCAGGCTGGTCGCTCGTGATCGCCCTGCAACTTCAGGCGCTCTGTACCGTGAGCGACCTTGTGCCCGTCTACGACGATGAAGCGCGGCGGATCTACTTCGTCGACGCGCAGTCCGGCGGCAACGGCCTGGCGGCCTGGCTCTTCGCCGAGCTCGAAACAGTGCTGCCGATCGCCTACGATGTGGCCCTCGACTGCCGGGCCGACCCGTTGCTGGAGCCGCTCGCCCGTGCCGATAAGGACTGGCTCCTGGCGTTGCTCGCGGAGCAGGCACCTGGCCCGCCCCCGGCGGTTCCACCGTCGCGCCCGGCCACTGTGGCGGAGGAGCCCGCCAGCCCCGAGCCACGCCGCGATGCGCCGGAACCACCCGCAAGCCAGCGGCGTGCCGATCCGCCCGTTGCCAGGCGCGATCCTACTGCGCCGGCGGGCGCGCCGCGCCGGGCCGAAACCGCCACGCCTGGGACGCCTCCCCCGAGCCGAGGGCAGGATGGGCGCCCGCCTGAGCGCCGTGAGCCCTCCGCTCCGCGTGGCCGCCCGCGCCGGGTCGAGCCCACCCGGTCCCACGGGCGAACGGGAGCGCCGGCGCAGCCCCCCCTCCCGATTGAGCCCGTACCGCCGCCAGAGCCCGCTGCGCCGCGTCCGACGGCCATACCATCGGTTGCGCCGGCCCGCCCCGAGCCTCCCGGTGCTGCCCACGACC
>SFCB01000279.1 GCA_004367505.1 Chloroflexi bacterium OHK40
CGGGGTTACCTCCGTGGCCAACGCGGCGCTGATCACCGACGACGGCACGAACGGCGCCGACCCCACCCCCGGCGACAACACCGCCACCGACACCACCCCGGTGAGCGCCACACCCGACCTCGTGCTGACGAAGAGCGACGGGGGCGCGAGTGCCGTGCCCGGCGCCAGTATCACCTTTACGCTCAGCTACACCAACACCGGGAACCAGGCCGCCACCGGCGTCACCCTCAGCGAGACGGTGCCGGACCACACGACCTTCGACGCCGCCGCCAGCACCCCTGGCTGGAGTTGCGCCGATGGTAGCCCGGCTGGCACCGCCTGTACCCTCACCATTGGCACCCTGCCCGCCGGCGACACGGGCAGCGCCAGCTTCACCACTCGCGTCGTCAATCCGCTCCCCGCCGGGGTTACCTCCGTGGCCAACGCGGCGCTGATCACCGACGACGGCACGAACGGCACCGACCCCACCCCCGGCGACAACACCGCCACCGACAGCGCACCGGTGAACGCCGCGCCCGACCTCGTGCTCACGAAGAGCGATGGTGTGAGCTTCGTCGTCCCGGGTCAGGTGATCACCTACACGCTCACGATCAGCAATGTTGGAAACCTGGGCGCCACCGGTATCGTGCTCAGCGATCAACTCCCCCCGGGCGCCAGCTTTGTGGGCGCCAGCGATGGTGGCACCGAAACAGCAGGCGTTGTCAGCTGGCCGCCCTTTGATCTGGCCGGCGCCACCAGTACAACGCGCACGGTCAGCGTCCAGATCGCCGATCCCTTCCCCGACCCGAGTGGCCTGCTGCTCAACACGGCGAGTGTGGCCGATGATGGTACCAACGGCGCGGATCCCACACCGGCCAACAACAACGCTAGCGACACCGATTACGTGCGTCCGGCGCTGGCCCTGACGAAGACCGACGGCGGCGCCACGGCGGTGCCGGGCGGCACGGTCACCTTTACGCTCCACTACACCAACACGGGCGAGATCGACGCCAGCGGAGTAACGTTGACCGAGACTGTGCCACAGCACACCAGCTTTGATCGGGATAGTAGCCCGATCGGCTGGGACTGCGCGGGGGGTGGCGCGGCAGGCGACACCTGCACCTACAGCGTGGGCACCGTACCCGCCGGCGCGAGCGGCACGGTGGACTTCGTCACGCGGGTGGACGATGCGTTACCAGCGAGCGTGACCGAGATCATCAACGCTGCTCGCATCAGCGACGACGACAGCAAAGGCCCCGACCGCACACCGGCCGACAACAGCGCCGGCGAGCAAACTCCAGTGGATGCGGCGCCGGATCTGACGCTGACAAAGAGCGACGGCGGCGCGCAGCCACGGGCCGGGGAACCGATCGGCTACCTACTCACCTACCGCAATACCGGCAACCAGGGCGCCTCCGGCGTCACGATCAGTGAGACGGTGCCGGAGCACACCACCTTCGACCCCGCGAAGAGCACACCTGGCTGGAACTGCACGGGTACAGCAGCGGGATCGAGCTGTCGTTTCCTGGTGGGGAGCGTCGCCGCTGGCGCGGAGGGCCAGGTGATCTTCACCGTAGTGGTGAGTAACCCGCTGCCAGAAGATGCAGGGGTGATCCTCAACACGGCCAGTATCAGCGATGATGGAGCCAACGGCGTCGATCCCACCCCGGCCAACAACGCCGGTGACGCCGCAACCGTGATCAGCCCGACCCCGGTGGTGCTCACACGCCTGGTGGCGGCCCGCGAGGGCGATGGCATCATGGTACGCTGGGAGACTGGCGCCGAGCTAGCGATTGAGGGCTTTGATCTCTACCGCAGCACAACGCGGAGCCGGGCCAATGCGGTACGGCTAAACACGGAGCGCATCCCGGGCAAGGGCGGCGGCGGCGCGGGCGCCAGCTACAGCTATCCGGATAGCGAGGCCCTCCCAGACCGCACCTACTACTACTGGCTCGCGGCGATCGACGAAGATGGCAGCGTCCAGGAGTTCGGGCCGGCGAGCAGTGCGGCGGCGCCTGGCGGTGCCTACCGCGTGAGCCTGCCAATGCTGCGGCGCTAGCGCAAGAACCGGAAACCAGGAACTGGAGAAGCTCAAGCGGAGAGGCCTGCGGCCCCTTCGCAACCCAATGCCGGGCCCCCGATCAAACCCGATCGGGGGCCCTTATGGGTCCGGGCAATCGGTGCAGCGGCCTGCGCTGAGTCGATCGGTGCAGCGGCCTGCGCTAAGTCGACCGCCGCGCAAACCACACGGCCGGCGGTGCAAGATTGCCCGCCGGCCGCGCCCTTTATAGAAAGATCTTCACCGACCGGGTAGAGGCGCGATAGGTCTGCGGCGGGTAACGACCGTCCTGGGGTTCACCGCGATGACATGTGGGTACTGCCGCGCCGGGGGACCATACCGTCCCGCGTGCGTAGCCCCTGAGCGGCTACTTCGCCTTCCGCTTGCGATCGCGGCGGGCCTCACGGCGACTGGTAGTGGCCACGGGGCGAGGGGTAGCAGTGGCTGGGTCGCCAGAGATCGCACGGGGCGGACGCGGGGCTCCAGGCCGGCCGCCACGGCCAGCGGCCGCGCGCTCAAGGCCCGGGAGCACGCTGCGCATATAGTAGACCACGTAGGCCGCCACGCCAAGCTCAACCAGGCCCTGGACCCAGAACCAGAGGCGCTGGTTCAGCACGGGGAGGTTCAGCATGCGCAGCACGCCCAGGAGCACGCCAACACCGCCGAGGATCATCAGCGCAACCCCGAGCTGGCGCATGAAGGTCTGCCGCGCCGTGTTCCGCTCCGTGTGCATAAAGTACAGGTAGGCGCCGGCACCTACGCCCAGGATCTGCGCAATAAAAAAGACCCAGGCGAAGGAGCCGAAGCTGGGAGCGGTAGTGGTCAGGTAGCTGATGAACCCCATAGTGAACGAGCCTCCGCACAGTCGTTGTGGCCGCGAAAACGGCGCCGATTATAGCAGCGCGCTCCAGCCGCGTCAACAACGACGATGACGGAACTGTCAGTCAGGAGCGCACCTCTAGCTCTAGACAGACCATAAAAATCGGTTAAAATAGGCCGCAACACGCATTGCACGATCAGCGAGCCCATGAGCCAGCTCTCGCCAGAGGCCCTCGACATGCTCCCGCTCCAGGCGGCGCGCGCAGCCGAGGTAGCCCTTGCCACCGACACGGCCGACCTGGCCGCCCGAGTTGCGGCGGCCGTCGTCGCGTTGCTCCCCGGGCAGCAGTGCGAGCTTTGCTGGCTCGACGGCTTACCCACCGAGGCGCGCCCTACCCGAGCACTGCTAGAGCAGCTTGAGGCGGGCGAACCAGTGCTGGGGAGGCCCGGCACACCGGGCTACCTACCGCTGCGTGCCGGGAGCCGGTTGGTTGGCTGGGTGGTGATCACCCCCGGCGTCTGGGCGGCTGATCAGGAGCCCTGGCTGAGCGTACTGGCGGCCGTGGCGGCGCCGAGCTACCTGGCTCTGCGGGCAGCCGAGGCCGCCACCTCACTCGAGGTGCGCCGGGCCAGCTTGCGGGCTGAACTGGACAGGCTCCGTACTGCGAGTGCCGTGGAGCCGCTGCTCGCCGAACTGAGCACACTCATCCGGCGCACCCTGCCGTTCCAGCACATCTACTGGCTGCTGCGCTACCGCGACAGCGGCTGGTGCAGGCTGGCCTACGCCAGCCTCGGCGACGAGCCGGGCTGGAAGCAGATCTTTTGGAAGGATAGCGCGGGGCTCACCGGCGCAGTGCTAGCCTCAGGCCAGCCGCTCTACACCGACAACTACCGGAGCGAGTGCGCCCGGCGGGCGATCACTCCCATTCTCGACAACCACCCGGCCTACGCGTGGTTCGGAGTTCCGTTATGCGACGGCGGGCCGCCCTTTGGCGCGCTCGTGGTCTACAGTAGCGACCCGCAGGCCGCGATCAGCACCGAAGATCGCGCACTGTTGCTCTGGCTGGCCGAGGAGACGGGCCGCACGATCAGCGGAGCCCAGCGCTACGAACAGGCCGCCGAGGCTGCCAGCCAGCGCGAGACGCTCAACCGCATCACCCGGGCAATTAGCTCCAGCCTGGACCCGGAGCGCGTGCCGGCGCTGATCGTCGAGCAAGCCCCCGTGCTGCTCAACGCCGAGGAGGCGAGCCTGCTCCTGCTCGACGAGTCGACGGGCGAGCTCGAGTTCCGCTACGCCTCTGGACCGGCTGGCAACCGCTTGCTCGGCCAGCGGGTACCGGCCGGGAAGGGCGTGGCCGGATTCGTCGCCAGCAGCGGCGAGGCGAGCATCGTCAACGACACCCAGGCCGACGGCCGATTCTATCGCACCCTTGATGGGAGCAGCGGATTCCAGACGCGCTCGATCGTGGCCGTCCCTCTGCGCGGGATCGATGGCGTGAAGGGCGTGATCGAGGTGCTCAACCGCCGCGACAATGCCCCCTTTACCGAGCACGATCGGGTGTTGTTGGAGGCCCTGGCCGACCAGGCGATGATCGCGCTGGAGAACGCCCGGCGCTTCGCGTCGATCGACCGGGCCCTGGCCCGCCGCGCCCAGGAGCTCGATCGCTCGAACGACCGGCTGCGCAAGATCCTCCGTGCCTCAAACGCCCTGCGGGCCGAGCGCCCGCTTGAACTCCTGCTCGATCCGCTTGCCGCCGTGGTGTGTGAGAGCTCCGGCTTCCGGCGCGCGATGATCGCCCTGGTGGTTCGTGAGCGGACGCCCGCGCCCTACCTGCGGGCCGCCGCGCTGGCCGGTGCTCCCGTTCGCCGCCCTGGCACGGCCCGTATCCCCCTGGCAGAACTGGAGCCGCTCCTACGCCCGGAGCTGCGGCGTGGCAGCCTCACCTACCTTCTGGAGCAACCCCACGCAGGCTACGCCGCGCTGTGGGGCGATGCCCAGGCGGTCAGCGCCTCACCGACCCTGCCCCGCCCCGGCGCCTGGCAGCCCGGCGACGCGCTCTTCTCCCTGCTGCGCGATAGCCGTGGCGAGCTCATCGGCCTGCTGGGCGTGGACGACCCGGAGGACGGGCAGCGCCCCGGCGCCGAGCAGGTTCAGATCCTCGAGATCCTCGCCAATCAGGCCGCAGCCGCGATCGAGAATGCGCACCTCTACGCGGCCCAGCAGCATAGCCTCAGCCGCATGATGGCCCTGAATGGGCTCGGCCGTGCCCTTAGCACCACCCTGCGCTCACCCCAGCAGATCTATGAACTCACCGCCAGCGGCATGCGCGAGATGAGCGGCGCCAGCTGGACGGCTGTCTTTCTCTGCGACCCCGGCGAGCCGTGCGGGGCGCCGGCCCTCCGCGTTGGGCCGTGTGCCGCCGACGAGGCCGCCCTTGCGCGCCTGGCCGCCGAGGCGATCGCCGCTCGCCGGCCCTTGAGCCAGGCGGGAGGGCATGACGGCGAGGTCTGGATCGCCATCCCGCTGCGCGGCTCCAACAGTAGCCTGGGCGCGATCTGTGCCGGCTACGCCGACGGCCCGCCCGACACTGGCGACATGGAGAGCCTGGTGCTTTTCGCGAGCCAGGCCGCCGCCGCCGTTGAGAGCCTGCACCTCCTCAGCGCGGTGCGCCAGGGCCGCGACCAACTCGCCTCGATTATGGCCTCTACCCGTGAGGGCATGCTGCTGGTGAGTGAAGAGGGCCAGGTGGCGGTAGCCAATAGCGCCTTCCTCCACCTCGCCGGCACAGCGGCCTGGGAGCAGCCCCCCGGCGCGCCCATCGACCTTGCCGGCCTGCCCCTCAGCCATCTGCTTGAGCGCTGGCAGCAGGCGGCCAGCTTCCCACCCGCCGAGTTGGAGCAACTCCACAGCGGGCTGGCTGCCGTGGCCGACGGCGTGGAGATCTTTGTGACTGGCCAGTTGAACGGTACGGCTCCCGGTGCTACCACCCTGGAGTGGAGCGTGCTCCGCGCGACCCGTGAGGGGTACTCCGCTCTGGAGGGTGCTACGGACTACGAGACTTGCCGCTGGCCCATCCTGCTGACGGTGCGCGATATCACCGCCGCCAAGGAGGCTGAGCGCCTGCGCAATGACCTGACGAATATGATGGTCCACGACCTGCGCAGCCCCCTGACGAGCATTATGACCTCGATCGATATGCTCTTCCGCGAGGTGACGGGCGCCATTACCCGCCAGCAGCGCGACATCCTCACTATCTCCTATGCCAGCGCCCAGAACCTGCTGAATATGGTCAACCTGCTGCTCGACATCAGCCGGCTAGAGAATGGCCGGATGCCGCTTGAGCGGGCGCCCCTTGCAGCGGCCGATCTGGCCGAACGGGCGCTGGGCCATATGAGCGTGATTGCCGGGAGCAAGGAGGTGCGCATCGAGACCCTCGTTGGCGGCGCCCGCGTCTTTGCTGACCACGACCTGCTGCTGCGCGTGCTACAAAACCTGATCGATAACGCGATTAAGTTCAGCCCGCACGGCGGCCAGGTGCAGCTGAGCATCGCGCCCGACAGCGCTGATCCGAACCTAGTGCGCTTTGCCGTTCGTGATTGCGGGATCGGGATCCGGCCCCAGGATCAGGAGAAGATCTTCGCCAAGTTTGGCCAGGCCGGCAACCAGCGCAACACGGGCAGCGGCCTCGGCCTCACCTTCTGCAAGCTGGTCGTCGAGGCCCACGGTGGGCGGATCTGGGTGGAGAGCGCCCCGGGCCAGGGGAGCACCTTCTCGTTTACCCTGCCTGCCGCATCGTAATCCCCTCGGCTGGCCACGGGTGTGCTCCGTAGAGCCACCTTGCTCGTTCGATCCCTCGAAGACGCCGCACACCGCATCCCTGGGCATGCGACCGAACGATGGTGGTGATTCCAGGAGCGCACGAACCGCGAACCGGCGACGGGGAATCGCAAGCGGTCGGCGTCCTGACGCGATCCAGCCTCTCGCAGACGACGCAAGCTTCTCAGCAATGTGCTCCTGGCCGGCCACGGTGATTGTCGGGATGGCCGGGCGCACATAAGGGGCGACCAGACACCGCCGGCGGGCCTGAGCAACCGGGCGAGCCACCCGATGGTCTTGGCTGCCACACCGGCGGGCGCGGCCTGTGGCGATGCCCGGCGCCATCTGCGCCGCCCTGGCAGCTCTTCGCCGTCAGGCGGCGCTGGCCTCGTGCACGAGCAGCGCGAGCAGGGCCTGGCCATAGGCGTTGGATGCGCTCACACCTTCGAAGGCGCGGGGCGCACCAGCCAGGCTGACGGTACAGCGGTAGCCCGAGGCTGTCTGCTCCAGCCTGAGGGGCGACCCGGCCTCCAGGCGCACGGCGATCTGCTCGCGGAGCTGGGCCTCACTGGGCAGCCAGAGCGCATCCACGAGCATCACGTAGTCAAGCGCCCACTCGGCGCTCGCCTGAAAGGCGACGACGGGATAGCCGTTGACGCGCTGCACCAGCGCCGGGAGCGGGCTCACCACGAAGATCTGCTCGTCCATATCGCGGCCCGGCAGCGCGAACAGGTCCCGCTCGGCGGGCTGCCAGGTGAGGCCAGCTTCGTGCAACTGGCGGGCAAGCTCCAGGCTGATCATCGCGCACTCCTGCATAGCGTGGTGGGGACATTGTGCCCCACTAGCGCGCAGGATGCAAGGGGCAGGCGAGCAAGGCTGGCAACCCTTCAGACAGCGTTCACCCTGGCCAGTGCCACGGCCTGTTCGAAGTCGAGGGCGCGTCCGGCCTCCCAGGCGCCGGTGGCGGCATCGCCGAGCGCGGCGCGGGCCGAAGCCAGGGCCGCATCGAGCCGGGCCTGATCTGCGGGCGAGAGCGGGGCGCTCATGGCCTCGCGGAGCCGGGCCGCCGCGCCGGCCAGCCGGAGCGCGCCCTCGGCGTCGTCGAGCTGCACCCACAGCATGGCGATATCTTCCAGGGCCATCAGCGCGGTCCAGCGATCGCCGATGCGAAGGTTGATCGCGCAGCTCTCGCGGTAGAGCTTCAGCGCCTCGCTGTAGTCGCCCCGGCGCCGCTGAAGGTTGCCGAGGCTATGGAGCGTGAGCGCAATCGCGGACTGGTCGCCGATCTCGCGCTGGATGGCGATGGCCTCTTCCAGGTGGGCGCGGGCGCCGTCGAGATCGCCTACATCTTCGAGCAGCGAGCCCATATTGTTGAGCGAGTTGCCAAGGGCCCAGCGGTTGCCGAGCTGGCGCCGGATGGCCAGGCTCTCGCGCTGGAGGGCAAGGGCGCCCTGGAGGTCGCCCCGGTAGGCGGCCACGATGCACATATTGTTGAGCACATTGGCGATATTCAGCTGGTCATCGAGGGCCCGGCGGATGGCCAGGCTGGCTTCGTACCGAGCCTGGGCCGTATCCAGATCGCCCTGCTGGGCCGCCAGGGTCCCGGCGCAGATCAGCGCCTTGGCCACACCGGCCTGGTCGCCGAGGGCCTCGGACTCGGCGCGAGCCTGCTCGTACCAGGGGGCCGCTTCGGCGAAGCGACCCTGGCGGCGCAGGAGCTCGCCGACCGCGATCCGGCAGGCGGGCAGGGTGGCAGCATCGCCGGCGGCCTCGGCGGTCTCCAGGGCGCCCCGGTAGCAGGTGTCGGCCTCGGGCCACTCGCCGATCGTCTCGCGTACCTGGCCGAGCCGCAGGAGCACGGCCGCCCGCTCGGAACCGCTCAGCAGGGGCAGCGCCTGCGTGAAGTAGGTGAGCGCGGCCAGGTTGGCGTAGTCGGCCTGGGCCGCCTCGCCGGCGCGCCGCAGGTACTCGCGCTGCTTGGCAACATTGGTGCTGCGCCCGTAGTGGTAGGCCAGCAGGTCCAGCCGCTGCTCCAGGGCCTCGGGGTAGGTGCGCTCGATGTACTGGCCGATCTGGTCGTGGATCAGAGCGCGGGTGGCGAAGGGCAGGCTCTCGTAGGCCACCTCCTGGGTGATCACATGTTTGAAGAGGTAGGTCAGCTCGGGGTCGGGTTGATCGAGAGGGGTCAACTCGACCGAACTGAGCACATCGAGGTCGGCGCGCACACGTTGCTCATCGCCGCCAAAGGTGTAGACGCCCCAGAGCATGGCGGCCTGGAAGAGCCTGCCGATAACGCTGGCCACCTTGAGCAGCGACTTCTGGTTCTCGCTGAGCTGGTCGATCCGGCTCAGGATCAGGCTATGGATGCTGGTGGGAAGCTCGATCTGGCGCACCGCCGTGGGGTCGCGCGGGTCCACACCACGGTCGTGGAGGTAGTTGAGGAGCTCCTCGACGTAGAAGGGGTTGCCTTGAGCCCGAGCGCCGATTTGCGCCACGAGCTCAGGGGGCGGCTCGGACTCCATCCCATAGAGCTGGATGACCTTGCCGGTGAGCAGGTCTTCGATCTCAGGCTGGGAGAGGCTGCCGAGGGGGAACTCGGTAAAGTGGCTCAGGCGCGTGACCCGTGGGGCCAGCAGGCGCTCGAGCTGCGGCGGGCGGTAGGCCATCACGATCAGCACCGGCATGGTGGCGATGGCGCGCGCCACAGCTTCGAGCAGGTCGTGGGAGAGGGCGTCGAGCCAGTGACAATCTTCCAGCACCAGCAGCAAGGGCACCTCGGCGGCCCGGGCGCGCAGGCAGTCTACCAACAGCGCTTCGAGCGAGGCCTTGCGCAGCTTCGGGTCGAGCCCGCTGGTCAGCTCCGTCTCGGGGAGCGCGAGGTTGAGCACGGCGCCGAGGAGCGGTAGGCGGGGCAAGAGAGCGGGGTTGATCCGGGTGAGTTCGGCTTCCAGGAGCAGGGCCTGGTCCTCGAGCGGGTCGCTCGGATCGAGCCCGAAGAAGCCCCGCCAGATATTCTGCCAGGCGAGGTAGCTGGTGTTCGTGCCATAGGCCTGGGCCTCGCCACCGAGGGGCACGAAGCCCTCGCGACGGGCGACCCGCACCACCTCGGCGACGAGGCGCGACTTGCCGAGGCCGGCCTCGGCGCTGATGCCGACGATCTGGCCAAAGCCCTGGCGGGCGCGCTCGGCGAGGCTGGTGATCCGGGCAAGCTCGGCGACACGGCCAACCATGGGCAAGGCGTAGCGCGGCTCCTGGAGCCTGATGGCGCGGCGCTCCTGGACGCCGAGGAGGCGGTAAGCCAGCACCGGCAGGGCCTTGCCCTTCACCCGGAGCGGCGGTAGCTCCTCCCAGCTAAACGCGTCGGCGGTGGGCTTGCGCGCCGCCTGGTTGGCGTAGATCTGGCCGGGGGGAGCATGTTGCATCAGGCGCGCGGCGAGGTTCACCTCGTCGCCGAGCACACCGTAGGTGCGCCGCGTAGTGCCGCCGTAGGCGCCGGTACGCATGCGTCCCTCGCTGATCCCGATCTGCACGGCGCCGATGAAGGCCAGTTCGGGCGGCGGCACGCGCAGCTCCAGGGCAGCCCCGGCCGCGCGGGCGGCGTTGTCCTCGTAGGCGAGCGGGGCGCCGAAGGCAGCATAGAGGAAGCTGCCCTTGTCACCGATGGTCAGCTGGAGCATCGAGCCGCCGTAGCGGGCGAGCACGACCTGCACCCAGCGGATGAAGCGATCGAGCTTCTCGCGCGCCTCGGGGTCACCATCGTAGTTGATCCCGCCGAAGCGGAGAAAGAGCGCCACAGCCGGTCGCAGCTCGGTGAGGAACTCGCCGAGCCCGCTGTGGAGGCGCTCGTAGACCGGGGGCAGGAGCCACTGGCGCGCCTGCTCCTCGTCGAGCAGAGCCGGGGCGAAGGGTGGCCAGGGCAGAGGCGCCACCTCGGCGGTGAGAGCGCGGAGCACAGCGGCCCGGGTGCCGCTGCTGTCGTCGAAGCGCCACTCGCGAATCGTTGCGGCCGGACCCAGGGCCGCCACCGCCGCCTCGTCGAGCATCACGTCGCCCTTGTTGGCCAGGTGCTCGGCGGCAGCCAGGCGCTGCAGCGTATCGCCTGCCAGCACGTCCATCAGCTGGATCGCCGGGTCACCGACGATGAAGCGGCGGGCCGCGCCGGCGGCCACGGCAACCTTGATCGCCAGGCTAACGGTGCCCACGCCAGGGATGGCGATCGCGGCGAAAGGCTGCATGGCAACTTGTAGCGCCAGCGCACATGCCGCCGCGCGCTGCACGGCCGGCGCGGGAGCGTCGCTCCCGGCCTGCTCGCCCGGCGCCAGCCACACCTGCTCGTCGAACCAGCAGGTGATCGCATCGCCAGCGAAGCCGAGCACGCTGCCACGGAAACGATCCACCTCGGCCACAAGCGCATCGTAGACCCGGTTGAGCTGCTGGGGTAGCTCCTCGGCCCCCCGCTGCGCGCCGAGCGCCTGAACCAGCGCCTCGGTGAGCGGCGTAAAGCCGGAGATATCGGCGAAAAGTGCCGCGCCTGCACAGCGCTCGGGCAGCTCCTGCCCGGCGGCCAGCGCCAGCCGCCGGTCGGTCGGGATGTAGGCAATCGGTGTTTCCATAGTCTTTTGCTCCCCCGCTACCGGGCGAAGCACGGTTCACTTGCCATCAAACCCTGGCTGGTGGGGTGCGCGACATTGGGTTGCGAAGGGGCCTGTGGCCCCTCCGCGCCTCCACATTGCTGCACGGTATCACGCCAGACTCACGCTTACGGGATGTTCACCCGCGTGTCGCCCTGGCCAGGGTTGAAGTCGGTGGCCGTGTCGGTGCCGGGGCCGCCGTCGAAGCGGTCGGCGCCCGAGCCGCCGGTGAGGGTGTCGTTGCCACCGCCGCCGAGCAGGGTGTCGTTGCCCGCGCCACCGGTGAGCTGATCATCGTCGGCGCCGGCGTCAAGCGTGTCGTTGCCATCGCCACCGGTGAGGATATCGTTCCCCGCGCCGCTGATGAGCGCGTCGTTGCCTGAGCCGCCAGTGAGCGTGTCGTTCCCCGCGCCGCTGGTGAGCGTATCGTTGCCTGAGCCGCCGGTGAGCGTGTCGTTCCCCGCGCCGCTGGTGAGCGTGTCGTTCCCGTCGCCACCATCGAGCTGGTTGTTGCCCTCGCCGGCGTTGAGCTGGTCGTTGCCCGTTCCGCCGGTGAGCGTGTCGTTTCCTGAGCCGCTCGTCAGCCGGTCGTCGCCGCTGCCGCCATCAAGCTGGTTGTCGCCCTCGCCGGCGTCGAGCTGGTCGTTGCCGCCCTGACCGATCAGCACGTCGTTGCCCGGGCCACCGGTCAGCCGATCGTCACCGCTGTTGCCGTCGAGCCGGTCATTGTCGTCACCGCCATCCAGCTGGTCGTTGCCCGAGCCACCATCCAGGGTATCGTCGCCCGGGCCGGCGGTCAGCCGGTCGTCGCCGCCACCGGCGCAGAGCAGGTCGGCGCCGCCATTACCCGTGAGGACATCCTGCCCGCTGCCGGCGAAGAGGAAGTCGGCCCCGGCGCCGCCGGTGAGGGTGTCGTTGTTACTGCCACCGGCGTTCACCGTGATCGTCTGGGTCGCGGTGTTCACGCCGTCGCTCACGGTGATGGTGACGACTGCCATCCCGGTGCGGCCAGAGGCCGAGGTGATCGTGACGGTGCGGTTGGCGCCGCTGCCGCCGAAGCTGATATTGCCGTTCGGCACGAGCGTGGTGTTGGACGAACTGGCGCTGAGGGTGAGGCCGGTCACACTGGTGTCGGGGTCGCCCAAGGCCAGATTCGCCCGCCCACGGAAGTCGGCGAGGCAGACACCGCCACCCGCGACAGAGATGGTTGGTGCCGCTGGCAGGATGGTGAGGCTGGCGCTCGCCGTCGCCGGCTCGTAGTAGCGGTCGCTCAGGCTGATCGCGCCGCCGGGGAGCGGCACCTCGCCGCTGAAGTAGACCGGTACGGCGTAGCTGCCTGCCGGCAGCGCAAGCGCGCCGAGGGGCGCGACGCCCTCGCCATCGGTGGTGCGTACGAAGCTCTGCCCGCCGATGATGAAGAAGAGCCGCTTATTGCCTACGCCCCGGTTGCCCGCATCGGTGAGCCGCACGCTGATGCCCGTATCCTGGCCGAAGGTGGCCGTGGCAGGCGCACCGGTTACGGTTGCGGTCGTGGCCTGACGCGCCAGGGTGAAGGGCGCCGTCACGAGCGAGGAGGCGAAGCCCTCGGCCCCGGCGAAGGTGGCCTGGATACTCAATTCGCCGGGTTGGTCGGTGAGCGGTAGCGTCACGGTGGCATTGCCGTCGTTGTCGGTGGGCGCGCTCAGGCTCACACCGCCGATGCTGAAGCTCACCGGCTGGCCCACGAGCGGCGTGCTGCCAGAGGCGAGCCGGGCGCTCAGCGCCACGCTATCGAGGTAGCGCCCCGAGGTGGGTGGGTTCAGTAGCGTGAGCGTGGTTGCCGCCGGCAGCGCCTCGCCCGGGGCTGGCGGCGCCGGGATGGCCGGATCGATGCCGGGGCTATAGTAGGCGCCGAAGTTGGTGAGCACGGCGACGAGGCCGTTGCCGCCGGCGGCCTGTACAAAGAAACGCACATCGGCGAGCGGGGTGGAGCCGCGCTCCGCCGCCGTCAGCGCGCCCGTCCACAGGGTCGGGTCACCCGCATCGAGGTCCAGCCTGAGCGACTGCCACTGGCCCAGGAGGCTGCCACTGAGCCCCGTATAGGTAACCCAGACCTCCTGCGTGCCAGCGGTGGCGCCCGCAGTGACGTTGACGCGGAAGGTGAGGTCATCGCCGTCGGCGCTGCTGGTGACGGCAGCAATAGCGGGTGGGCCATCCAGCGCGGCGCCGGCGACGGTGCTGTAGAAGAGCCGCAGCCGCATAGAATCGTAGGTGCGCAGGGTGCCGATCGGCGCGTCGGGGTTGTTGGAACGGTACTGGGCCGGTTGCAGCATCAGCCGGGGCGAACCGTTCGGGTCGGTGAGCAGATCGTAGTAATTGAGCGACCACGGCTGCGTGGGGAAGAAGACACTGGAGCGGAAGGTGGGGTGGGGGCCGGCAAACTCCGAGGCCGGCACACTGGTGAGCACACGCACATCGGCGACGTCGGTATAGGTGGCAGCGAGCAGGAGCGTGCCGCGCACCACGTAGCCCACCTCGGATGGCGGCGCATCGACGTTGTGGCGTGAGAGCGGGAAGTAGGGCTGACCGGGCCTGGTGGCGTACCCATCGCGGCCCTCGACCTGCGTCCAGCTCTCTGGCTGGCCGGTGAGCAGGTTAATCAGCTCCACCGTGGTAGGCGTAACCGGGGTCGTAAAGGTAAGCTCGGCGGTCTTCAGGCCGAGCGGCGCGCCGGGGCCGGCGGGCACGGGGGCGAGCGCGGCAACCTCGGAGGCCGGCGCAGGCGGCGTAATGCGCGCCCCGAGCATATTCATGCGCTGCATCGGCAGGCCGAACATGGTGGGAATGAGCACCGTCTTCTCGTAGATCCCGTCGATCTCCACGCCGGTATCGGCGAGATAGGCCTGCTTGGCCTGAACGAGGGCCTTGCCGATCGGGATGGCGCCCGTGCCGGTGCGCAGCTCGCGGGTGAAGTAGAGGTAAAGCCGCTCGCCGTACTCATCGAGGAGTTTGTCGCCGTACTGGTAGCCGGTTCCGGCGATCAGGGTCGCGCCACGAGCGGCGAAGGCCTCGGCCCAATCGGGCTCCTCGGCGCCGGCAGCGGCGTGAGCATCGACGGTGTTGTAACCGGCGTGGCACCCCACACTATAGATCAGCGTATTGGCGAAGCTCGTGGGCGAGCTCACGATCTCCTGCGCCAGCAGCGTGTCGGCATAATCGTAATTGGCGGCGAGCAGACTGCCGGCGGAGAAGTGCCCGGCCAGGTAGACGAGATCGTTGCGCGTGTTCACCAGCCTGGGCCGCAGATCAGCCGCCGACCAGGAGGCGGGGTCGCTCGGGTCACGCTCGGCCGGATCGATCAGGGTATCGTCGAGGGTGGCCGTGGCACCCAGACCGGCCCGCAGCTGATCGGCCAGAGCGCGGGTGCCGTCCTCCAGCTGGCCGTAGCTCGTCACCAGGGCGCGGGTGGGGGTGATCACACCGCCCGAGGCGAGGTAGGCGTTCACCACCGCCAGGGCATCGCCGGCATCCTCCACCAGGCGACCGACGGCGAGATCGGGCAGCGGCAGTGTACTCTCCTGCAGGGAGATGATATTCGTCGTGCCGTACTCGTCCTGGCCGAGCACGTAGGCGAGCCGCAGGCTGGCCTGAGAGGTCGTGTCATCGCCGACGGGGGGCACAAAATCGGACTCGGGCGAGATCTGGGCCGGGTCGGGGTAACGGAAGAAGGGCATGATGTCGTCGTTGCCGACGAGCACCACATACTCAAGCGGGTTGAGCGCGCGGTACTTCTGCACGATCTCCTTGATCGTTCCGGCGTACTGGTTCATCGCGAAGGGGCAGCCGGTATTGCCGAGAGCCACACTGCGCGCGTCGCGCACCCGTGCATCATCGCTAACGTCCACCACCACACCCTGCACCTCGGGCCTGCCGCTGAGCACCCCGAGCTGGCTCAACAGGTCGGCCTTCTCCTGTGCGGTGCCGGCCATATTGTCGATATCGACGAGGAAGATCGTCTTGTAGTTACCGCTGGCGCCGCTGAGGGTGCTGGCGGCGAGGTTCAGGCGCACATTCGCGCAGGCGCCGGAGAGCAGGTCGACGCGCAGGTTGAAGGGCTGGGTAGGATTAAAGGCGCCATTGCGACCGGAGACGCGCACATAGAACTCGCCGGAGTTGTTCCAGCTGTTCACAACCACCCGTTCGTCGGCAGTGCCACTGAGCGGCGAGTAGCCGATCACGCTCTGGATCTGGGCGTTGGAGAAGCCCAACGGGTTCGAGAAGCCCAGCCCGTTGGAGAAGCCCAACGGGTTCGAGAAGCCCAGCGGGTTCGAGAAGCCCAGCGGGTTCGAGAAGCCCAGCCCGTTATGGAAAGCCTCGGCGTTGGTGAAGGCATCGCCGTTGGAGAAGCCCAGCCCGTTGGAGAAGCCCAGCGGGTTCGAGAAGCCCAGCCCGTTGGAGAAGCCCAGCGGGTTCGAGAAACCCAGCGGGTTCGAGAAGCCCAGTGGGTTCGAGAAGCCCAGCCCGTTGGAGAAGGCCGAGGGGGCCGACTCGGTACTGAGCCTCGCCAGGCTCTGTTCGCCGGTGAGCTGCTGGTAGGCCTGGGCAATATCCTTAAAGACCACCAGGTCGTAGTCGGCCGCGAGGTTCGCGAGCGTCACCGAGACGGTCATGCCAGGGGTGACGCTGAACTTGAACCAGCGGGCCTCACCGCGCCGGGCGATCGCCTGGGTGCTCACAATCGCGCTTCGGGCATCAGCTGGACCGGTAAAGGTGGGCGTGAAGGCATCCGGCCAGATGTAGTTGTTCGGGCCAACCACCTGGCAGTAGCTGAACTCGGAGGTACCGCCTGGACCGGTGGCCGTGGCGGTCACGAAGCGTCCATCGGGCAGAGCAGGCCCGCTGAACGTGAAGGCGACGAGCCCGTCGGGGCCAGTGGTGACGCTCTGGCTGCCGAGGAAGCCCTCGCCCTCGCCGTAGAAGGTCGGATCGCAGCTCTGGCCGCTGTAAAAGTCGAGGGTGTAGCCGGTATTGGCCGCGCCGCTCAGGCCACCCGACACCAGCGTATTGACGCCGTTGTTAGCCGCGCCGAAGAGCACAGGGAAGTTCTGGAGCAGATTGGGGCCGCTATCGCCGTCGCCGGTGTCGTTCGCCGTGACACTATCGCCGTTGAGGTCGATCCCGAGGGTTCCATTGCCGAAGATGCGATTGCGGCGGATGGTATTGTTATCGGAGAAGACGCGGATGCCCTCGCTGCCGTTAAAGGCGATCAGGTTACCGGCCTCGGCCGTCGTGCCGCCAATCAGGTGGCTGCCGGTATCGGTGAAGAGATCCAGCCCGGCGTTGGTGTTGCCACGCGGGGTGGCGCCATCGGCGGCGGTGCCGATCAGGTTGCCCTGGATGGTCGCGCCGAGCGCGGCCGCTCCCTCGAAGGCGATCCCGGTGTTGCTGTTGCCCGAGATCACGTTGCCAGCGCCAGGCGTGGTTCCACCAACGACGACGCCGGCGGCCTGAATACCGACGCCGTTGACGTTGGGAATAGCGGTGCTCCCATCGGCGCCGAGGCCGAGGTAGTTGCCGAGCATGCTGTTCCCGCTCTCACTCCCGTCCACCAGCACACCATTGAAGCCGTTCCCGGCGATCACATTGCGCAGCGTGGCCGTGGCGCCGCCGACGGTATTGTTGGCAGAGCTGCTGATATGCACGCCGTGAAGCCCGTTGCCCAGGTCGAGCAGGCCGCTGGGGTCGGTACCGATGTAGTTGCCCTGGACGAGGTTGGCGCTAGTGGCGGTGCCGCCGATGAAGACGCCGTTGTTGGCGTTGCCCGCGATGACGTTGCGGTCGCCCAGGGAACCACCGCCGATCTGGGTCAGCGGCCCGAAGACGGCAATGCCGTTGAGGCCGTTGCCGAGGCCCGTGGTACCGGCGGCATCGGTGCCAACAAAGTTCCCCGCGATGGTGGTGCCCTGGACGGGGCTATCAACCTGGATGCCGTTGCCGAAGCTGGAGATGACGGTGTTACCACGCAGGCTGTTGCCGGCCACATCGACTCCCCAGAGCCAGATCCCGAGGGGGTTATTGGCCACCAGGTTATCGATCACCGTGTTGCCGGTGGTCGCGAGCAGGCCAGTGCCGCCGATCGCGATCCCGGAGTCGGAATTGGCGATCGGCGAGGTGCCATCGGGGCCGACCCCGACATAATTGCCCTGGACGGTGGTATTGGCGACGTTGACGATCTCGATGCCACCGTTGAGGTTGCTACCTACCACGTTGCGGTCACCGGCTGATGGCCCACCGACGATATTGCCGCTCGAACAGTCGTTGAGGAGAATGCCCTCGAAGGCGTTGGGGATGGCGGCGCTACCGTCGAGGCTGAGGCCAACATAGTTACCAATAACCAGGTTGCCCGCGCCGGCGGCAGCGGCACAGCCCTCATGGCCGAGGGTCACCCCGGTGACGCCGTTGCCGGAGAGGATATTGCGGTCGCCCGGCGTGCTGCCGCCGATAATGTTGCCGCTCGCGCCAGCGGCCAGGCGCACACCGTCGTCAGCATTGGCCAGGGCGGCCGTGCCAGCGGCATTGGTGCCGACACGATTGCCAGCCACGCGGTTATTGGTCGCATCGGCCCCGCCGATACGCACACCCACCGCATCATTGCCCGCGATCTGGTTATCGCGGATGGTGTTGTTGGCCGAGTCGGCAATCTCGACACCGTGCTGGCCATTGCCCCGGTCGAGGGTGCCAATGACATCGGCGCCGATGATATTGCCCTGCACCGCCGTGCCCGTAGAGGCGGCGAGGAGGGTGACGCCATTGCCGATGTTGGCAGAGATCAGATTACCGGCGCCGACCATGGGGCCGCCGATCACGTGGTTGGAGCCGCCATCGACATCGATGCCGCTCCCATTCGGGCGGGCGGTGCTACCGTCGGGCGCAAGGCCGATGTAGTTACCCTGGATGGTGTGCAAGACACCGCCCGCGATGCTGATCCCGGCACCAGTATTCGAGGCGATCACGTTGCGGTCGATCGTGCTGACACCACCGATCGTCACCGTGGAGCTGCCATTGCCGATGAAGATCCCGGAGCCGCTGTTGCCCAGGCCAGCAGCGCCCAGGGCGTTGGTGCCAATGAGATTGCCGACGATGCTGGTGCCGAACACCGCCCCGCCCAGATAGACCCCGTTGCCGGCGTTGTCGATGAGCGTATTGGCGCGAATGACCGTATTCTGACCGGAGAAGTCGGTGATGCCGGCGAAGCCGTTGAAGGCGACCAGGTTGCCCTCACCGGGACCAGGCCCCCCGATCACGGTGCTCGGGGCGAAGTTATAGAGCGTAATACCGCCGTTCGTCCCCTCACCGAGATTGTTGCCGAGCGGCGTGACACCATCGGCGCCGACGCCCACATAGTTGCCCTGGACGACCGTCGCGATGCTGGCACTCTGCCAGATCGAGACACCGTCGAGGAGGTTACCGGAGATTACATTGCGGGCACCGGCGGCGCCGCCGCCGATCTGGGCGCCGATCACGCTCCCGGTGTTGCCCGGAAGCAGCAGCACCCCGTACTGATTAGGCACGGCGCCCGTTCCGGCGGCGTTCGTGCCGATGTAGTTGCCCTGGACGAGCAAGCCCGTCACCGCGCTCGACTGGGGCTCAACGAGGATTCCGGCGAAGGAGTGGCCGCCGACCACATTACCGGCGCCGGTGGCCGTGCCGCCAATACGCACGCCGCTCCCGGCCAGCAGGCGCACCCCGGCGAAGGTATTCCCGACACTCGTGGTACCGTCGGCGCCAAGGCCGATGTAGTTGCCCTCGATCACATGGCCGGTGCCGCTGCTCTCGATCGAAATGCCGTAGGTACCGTTCCCTCCGATCACGTTCCGGGTGTCGGCACTGGTGCCGCCCACCTGGGCACCCTGGCTACCGATCAACGCGACGCCATTCTCGCTGTTGCCGAGCGATGCGGTGCCAGCGGCGTTGGTGCCGAGATAGTTGCCCTGGATTACGGTGCCGGTAGCGCCAGAACCAACGAAGATACCGCTGAAGGTATTGCCGGAGACGAGGTTGCGGTCGCCGGGGCTCCTGCCGCCCACCACGGCGCCGGTAGGCCCGTTGATATAGATACCGCTATTCCCGTTGCCAAGATCGATCGTACCGGCGGGGTTGGCACCGATGACGTTGCCCTCGAAGGTCATGGGCACCGTCGTCTCGATCCCGTCCAGCGCGAAGCGATTGACCACCAGGCCGCGAACCACGCTCTCGTCGGCGCCAGCACCGAAGATCAGGCCGTCCGCCACACTGGCACCGGCGCCGTTGAGCTCGATCAGCAGCGTGGCGTTGCTGCCGACGGCGAGGGTATTGGGAGCGGCACCAGGCTGGCTGTAGCCATCGAGAACCAGCGCATCGCTCACCGTGGGCAGCGCCGAGGTGGGGCTGATCGTCTGCACACCGGCGCCGGGAATGTCAAACAAGACCACATCGAGCCCGGCATCGACGTTGGCATCGAGCATGGCCTGGCGCAGCGAGCCCGCGCCGCTATCGTTGGTGTTGAGCACCAGGCGCGCCGCGCCCTCCACAGCGCCGATGTCGCAGGTACCGGCGCGAGGGCGCGCGCTCCCGCGCTGGTCGGTGGCGAGGGCCACAGCATCGGGGCCGAGGCAGCCACCCGCGCCAGCATCGAGGGCATTGCTCCCGGGGAGCGGAATGAGCGTAGGGGAGAGCCCACCATTGAGGCGAAGCGTCGTGCTGAGGTTCGTCACCGCGCCGAGGTTCCCGGCGGCCACACCACAACTGGCATCGTCGATCCGGTTGCCGGCGCCAGAATTCCAGGCATCGCCAGCGCACTCGCTCCCGCTATTCCCGGTAAGGATACTGTTCTGCACACTCACGGTGGTCACACCACCGCCGCTGGTGGCGATCCCCCCGGCGCCGCCGCCGGCCGTGTTGTAGGCGATCGTGGAATTGAAGATCCTGGCAGTCTGGGTGCCGCCCGGAGCATTCACCGTGAAGAGCATCGCGCCGCTGCTGCTGCCGGCGGAGTTGAAAGCGATCGTGCTATTGACGATCGTCAGCGCCGTGGTGCCGCCGATATGGTCGCTCTGGATCGCGCCAGAGTCGCCGCTCGTCTGGTTACTGGCGATCGTGGAGCCGATCACCGTCAGGCTCCCGCCATAGTTATAAATTGCGCCGCCAGAACTACCGCTCTGGTTCTCGGTGATCGTAACGCCGGTGAGGGTGGCGCTGCCCTGGTTGAAGAGCGCCGGACCGTTGGCCACACCGAAGACCGCGCCGGTGGTACCGTAGCGGAGCACAACGCCCGTGAGGTTCAGGCTCCCGCCGGGGAGCACATGGAAGATACGCCCGATACCGGCGCCGGGCGCGGGGCCCGCCTGGATGGTTGGCCGGCCCTTGATCCGCTCAATCGTGATCGCGGAACTGATATCCAGGTCCTCGGTGGCCGCCCCATCTTCGCCAACACCGGCGAGCGTCAGCGTGTAGACGCCGTCTGGCAGGCTGATCGTATCGGGGCCGGCCAGGGCGTTGGCCTCCTGGATGGCGGCCCGCAGCGTACACAGCCCCCCGGCTGTCGCACAGGCCCCATCGCCGGGGCTCGCATCCACGGCGTCGAGTGTACTATTGACGGTGATCGCAGCCGCGAGGACCGGCCCGGGCCAGGCAATGATGGCGCCCAGCAGCGCGACCGTGACAGCAAAGACCGTGAGCAGACGAACGAGCAGAATCGGCGCCGATGGTGCTGGTGACGTGTGCATCCCCCCGCCCCCTCTGAGCTACGCCGGGAGGGCATCCCGGCCGCAGGCATAGGACGACCCTAGCCTAGCCCGGGCAGCGGTGTTGGCACATCGGGTGAGTTACGGTACACCGCTACGTAGTAGCGCGCTGGCGCCCCCTCAACACCAGCATACGACTACGTAGCCCGGCCGAGCAGGCGACTGACAGGCGCCCCTTCGACCACGCGCCTCCACTGGCGCACCCATACAGTTCGCGTTTCTGGCAGGGCTGCACGCCCATTATCACGCATGAGTCGCGAAAGAGATCTCACAGATTGGTAACAGTCTTGAAAGGTAGGGCGGCCAGCCTGGTGGCCCTCCACCCCGATCCTCCAGCGTCCAGACGCCTCAATGAGGCGGCGCGCCCCGGGTGCCCCGATGGGCTAACCCAGCAACTGGGTGCCGACGGCAAGGAAGTGGAGCGTGCTCCCGGTGAGCACAAAAAGGTGCCAGATGGCGTGCGCATAGGGGATGCGGCGGCTATGGTAGAAGAGCGTGCCGGCGGTGTAGGCCACGCCGCCGCTCACGAGTAGCACCACGGCCACCCACGGCAGCGCGCTGATCATCGGGCCCGCAGCCACCACCACCAGCCAGCCCATGGCGATATAGAGCAGCGTCGAGATGATCGCGAAGCGGGTGCTGAAGATTAGCTTAAAGACCACACCGGCCACGGCCAGCGCCCAGACAACGGCGAAGAGGCTCCAGCCCCAGGCGCCCCGCAAGGTGACGAGGGTGAACGGCGTGTACGTGCCCGCGATCAGCAGGAAGATCGCGCAGTGATCCAGGATCTCCAGGCGATCCTTCGCGCGGCCAGCGGGCGCGCCGTGGTAGAGCGTGGAGGCGCTGTAGAGCAGTACGAGGGCAGCGGAGAACACGGCCGCGCTCACAATCCGCCAGGGGTCGTGCGTCCGGGCCGCGAGGGCCACCAGCATAGCGCCGGCCAGCGCGCTTAGCACCGCGCCCAACCCGTGGGTGAGGGTGTTTGCGGCTTCCTCGCGCCGCGAGCGAAATATTTCGGGCATAGCAATAGTTCCTTACACTGCATCGGGCCTTCGGGGCACACAGTCACACGCGCCAGCCGGGGCAGCGCATCCACACGCTGAGCCGGGTGGCGTAGTGGTTCACGTAGCATAGCCGATCGGCCCGCCCGCAGCCAGTGTCGCGCGACTAGTCGCGGGTCATCCTCCTGACCGAGGCGCGCGCGGCCCCGTGACCAGCGCCACGGGCCGTGCTTCACACTGAGCGGCAGCCAGCCCTGGCGCTACGCTCGCCTGAGCCAGCGTACCCCGTAGGCCGGCAACTCGACGGCGAGGCTCCCATCGGGGGCCACGGCGAGGGTCTCGCCGCTCAGAAGTTCGGTGAAGGCGGCGCCGGGGCCGGCGGTATAGTGGACAACCCGGGGCGCGCCAGCGACGTTATGCAGGCAGAGGACGGATCCGGAGGCGCCGGGTGCGCCACGCTCGATCGCGAAGAGCGCTGGCCCGAGATCAAGCACTCGCTGCGGGGCGGCGGGGTGGAAGGCGGGCTCGCGGCGCCGGGCGCGGATAAGATCGGCCATCCGCCGCAGCACGGCGCCCTCGCGCCGCGCCGGGTCCGCCAGGCGCGCCTCGAGCTCGGCCCGCTCCCACTTCTCGCGGTTGAGCGTGCGCGCCCGCCCCGTCTCGGTAAACCCGGCGTGGTTGTTCCCCGATCCAAGCAAGCTGTGGACGTAAACCCCCGGCACGCCCTGCAGCGCCAGCATGATCGCCTGCGAGCAGACGAATCGGTCGACCTGGCGCTCCCGGGGCTCAGCGCTCGCCGGATCGGAGAGGGCGTCGAACCAGGTGCAGTTCAGCTCGTAAGGGCTCTGGCTGCCGTCGGGATTGTTCTTGTAGGAGACGCGCCCGCCGTGGCGCTCGACCTGCGCACACAGGCCGGCGACCTCATCGGCGGTGAGGATGCCGGTGGCGGGCACCACCCCGATGCCGTCGTGGGAGGCGAGGAAGTTGAAGAAGGCTGTGGCCGGCGAAGGCGGCTCCAGGCCGGTGGCCCACCCGCTCAGGCGCGTGGCATCGCCGGTGGCGAAGGCGTGGAGCACGAGGGGCGCCAGGGGAAACTGGTAGACGAGCTGCGCCTCGTTGGTGCCGTCGCCGAAGTAGCTGATGTTATCGGCGTGGGGTACATTGGTCTCGGTGATCAGCAAAACCCCAGGCGCCACGGCGTCGAGGGAGGCGCGCCAGAGCTGCACCACGCGGTGGGCCTGGGGCAGGTGGATGCAGCGGGTGCCGATCTCCTTCCACAGGTAGCCGATCGCATCGAGGCGGATGAGGCCAGCGCCCCGCGCCACGTACTCGAGCAGCACAGCCGTCATCTCCAGGAGGAGCTCCGGACTGCCGTAGTTCAGATCGATCTGGTCGGCGCTGAAGGTCGTCCAGACATAGCGGGTGCCGCCGGGCGTCTCGAAAGGGGTGAGGAGCGGGGTCGTCCTGGGCCTGGTCACGGCGCGCAGGTCGGTACTCGGATCGACGATGTGGAAGCGCCGCTCGGCGCCAGGCACACCGGCGAGGAAGTCGCGGAACCACTGGCTGCTGGCAGAGACGTGGTTCACCACGGCATCGAACATCAGGCGGTAGCTGCCCGCGAGGCGCTCCACGTCCTCCCAGGCGCCGAGGGCCGGGTCCACGGCGAGATAATCGACCACGGAGAAGCCATCGTCGGAGGTGTAGGGGTAGAAGGGCAGAATGTGCACGCCGCCGACGATCCCGGCGAAGGGGCCATCGAGGAGCTCGCTGAGGCTCTGGAGCGGGGGGCGACCGGGCTCGCGCACCTGGTCGCCGTAGGTGATCAGAATGACATCATCCTGGGTGAGACGGTCGGCGGTTGACGGCTGGCGGCTGGCGGCTGGCAGCGGTCGGCTGGCGGCGAAGGTGGCGAGCATCGTCGCGAGTTGCGCAGCGGTGCTGGCGCCCACCTCAGGACCATAGATCGCCGCCAGGTGGTCGCGCATCCGGACGTGGGGGTCGTCCATGGCCAGTCCTCCTCGTTGGCGCGTAATGGGGAAGCGATGGGATGGGGGATCTCGCAGACGCCGCATAGCGCCGCGCCGGGCCGGGCCGTGGAGCGGGGTGCTGGATGGGCGATGCCGACCCGGCTGGGGAAGGCAGCTTCAGCGGAAGCGCCCCGCCGTCCTCCGCTGATGGATGGAGCGCCACCAGATCAGCGCGGCGGCGCACGATCAGCCGTCCAGGCTCTCGGGGGGCAGGCCGCGCCGGCGGCGATACTCGGGGATGCGGGCCATCGGTGGGCGCTCGTGGTCACGGATCTCGCGCAGCTCCAGGTGGTAGCTGCCATCCTCGCGCTGCGTGATCAGCTTCATCGTCTGGTTCACCGGCTCGAGCAGGCTCACGCGCTGGCGCTGCTCCATGCGCTGGATGACCACCTGCGTGATCGCGAAGGCCATCTTGGAGAGCGGCACGAGCTCCTGGTTGCGGTGGATGCGCTCCAGCAAATCCACCTGAGCGAGGGCGTTCAGGCCGCGCTGTTCGAGCAGATCGATCAGTAGGCCGGTCTCAACCCCGTAGCCGGTGAAGAAGGGCACCGCCTCGAGGGCGCTGCGGCGCCCGGCATACTCGCCAGAGAGGGGCTGGAGCATGCCCGAGAGCTCGGGGTAGAAGAGGTTCAGCAGGGGGCGAGCGGTCAGTTCCGTTACCCGGCCACCGCCACTGGCCGCGATGCGCTCGCCGAACTGGATGGGCCGGCGATAGAAGCCCTTGCAGTAATCCAGGCGACGCTCGCGGAGCAGCGGCCCAAGCACGCCGTAGACGAAGCGCGGGTGGAAGTTCTTAATGTCGGTGTCGCACCAGGCGATAATGTCGCCGGAGAGCACATAGAGGCTCTTCCAGAGCGCCTCGCCCTTGCCGACGAAGGCGCCGTACTGGGGCAAGATCTCCTGGTGAATGAAGACGGGCACGCCATGGGCGGCGGCGATCTCGCGGGTGCGGTCATCGGAGCCGCTGTCGATCAGCACCAACTCGTCCAGCAGCGGCACCTCCTCTACCAGGGCGCGCCGGGTGCGGGCGATGATCTCGCCGATCGTCTCCTCTTCGTTGAGCGTGGGCAGGGCGAGGCTAACCGTCACACCCTGCTGCTGCTTGAGGGCGAGCAAGCGCTGAAGATCGTCGTACTCGGTGGAACTGAAGGTATTCTCGGCAAACCAGCGATCCACGGTGGCCGAGAGATCGCGATGCTGCTGCCAGATCTGCTGGGCCTGCTCCTCGGCCTGCGCCATGCGATGGCGCACGAGCACCACCGTGGTATCGGCGTTGCGCAGGATGCGGTCGGCGAGGGGGCCGATCGGCGCCTCGGGGTCGCCACGGCGACCGGTGACCCCGATCACGATCGCCTGGTGGTCGGGCGCCTCGGCGAGGATGGCCTGCTCGGCGGGGATGGTGCGCTCGAGCAGGCGGGTGACGCGGGGCATACTGCGGAGCGACTGAAGGCTCTCGCGCACGGCGGTATCGTCGGGGAGGCGCGGGTTGGCCGCGTAGAGCACGCTGATCGTCGCCTCGTGGCGCTCGGCGAGGGCCAGGGCCACATCGCAGGCGAGGCCGGTATGGGGGCCGCCGCGCACCGGCAGCAGCACCCGCTTCCAGGGCTCCCCATCCCGCAGGCGCACCACGACCACATCGCAGGGCGGCTGGCGCAGCAGGCTGTCGATCGGCGGGCCGAAGAGGCGCTCCGAGGACGACTGCTTGGCCTGCCAGCCGAGGAGGATCAAGCTCGCCCGCTGCTCCTCAGCGGCGGTACGGATCCCGTCGGTGAGATCGTGGGCGACCGTCGCGATGGTGCGCACCGGTACGCCGGCCTCGTCGAAGCTCACGGCAGCATCGTAGCCGGCACGGATGCGCCGGGCCTCCAGCATCCCCTCGCTGAGTGGCTGGCCCCGGGGCACCACCACCACGCCAAGGATTACCACCTGGCCGCCCTGCTGCCGGGCGAGAGCCGCAGCCATGGGCAACATCAGCCGGGCCTTCTCCGGGTCGCTTGCGGGCAGCAGGATGACGGAGTGGCTCGAGCCGTTTCGCTCGTGAAGTTCGCTCATCGGTCGCTCCTTCTCAGCCTCATGGTTGGTCCGTTGCCGCCATCGTACACAGCTCCTGCCGATCGCCAGTTTCAGGCCCCTCGGCACTCCTGGCATCACCGTGCTGGCGGCTGCACCGAACGGTCCTGCCAGCGAAGCGGGCCGTCCGGCGTGGAGGCGCTCACCTGGCCAGGCCGGCGCGGACGGGGGCGGCGGCTGGGTCCGGTCGCTCTTCCAGCAGCGGCACAATGTCGCGGCGGTAGATCGCCTCCCAGGTGTAGGTCGTGCGGACGCGACGGCGCAGGCTGTAGCGCGGGTCGGCTGCGAGGGCCGCCGCGATGCGCCGCCCGATCAGCTCCGGGTCGTCGTCGAGCCGGAAGGGGTGCGCGGCGGGGCCGGCGGTGGCCCGCAGTGGCGGAATGTCGCTGCAGAAGATCGGCAGGCCGCTCAGGCCAGCCTCCAGCACGGGAATGCCAAAACCTTCATAGCGGCTCGGGAAGAGCAGCCCATCGGCCAGGTGGAAGAGATCGGCCAGCATGGCATCGGACACCGGGCGCGGCTGGCCGGCTTCGTCGGTGAAGCGCTCGTAGAGAAAGATCACGCCCTCACCTGCACCACTGGCCTCGCGCAGAGCCAGCAACTCGGCCAGGTACGCGGCGTTGGACGGGTTGTGGGGCCCGGGTGGCCCCGTCACAACCAGGCGGGCATCGTTGCCCTGGCGCCGCATCGCGCCGATGATCGCAACAGCGAGCTCAATATTCTTGCGGCGCGTCACCCGGGCGGGCAGCAGCAGCAGCGGCGCCGCCTCCAACAGCCCCAGGCGCTCCGCCAGCGCGACTGTCTCAGGCTCCAGCTTGAGGAAGGAGGCCAGATCGACCCCCGGCGTCACCACCGCCACATCGGCCTGGTTCAGCCCCAGCAAGCCCGCCAGCATCGCGCGCCGATCCTCGGAGACCACAACGTAGCGAACGCCGTGCCAGGCCTCGCGCAGCAGGTCCCAGGGGTAGCCAGCGTGGAGCTCAGGGGTATAGAGCGGATCGAGCCAGGCGAAGTCGTGGCACCAGGCGAGCAGACGCGGCGCCGCACCGGCCTCGTGGAGGCGCCGGAGGGCTGCGGTGAAGGCCAGGTTCTTATGCAGGCTGAGGACATTATGTACAATGGCCACCTCGCAGCCGGCGAGGGCCTCGGCGAGCCACGAGGCCAGGCGCTCGACGAGGGCATAAAAAGCATCGCTCACCACCCCGGCGGCCAACTCGCGGGCCAGCCGCTCGGCCAGCTCGCCGCGTGAACCGAGTTCGGGCAGCAGGCGCAGCTCCACCCCGGGGCCAACCTCACCGCCCTTGCCAGCCACGATCCGCACCGGGCGACCGTGGGCGGCCAGCACGTGGGCATGGGCGGCCATCGTCATCTCGACGCCGCCCACATATGGCGGGCCAGCAAAGTGGAGCATGGCAACAGCGCTCACGAGATCTCTCCCCGGCTCATACGGATGGCCAGATCGATGAAGCACGCCGCCGACCAGCCGAACATCGGCGCGGCCTTGGGCGGGGGCTCGCCGGTGAGGGGGTGGTAGTACTCGTAGATGTCGGGCTGGCCCATCACCAGGCGCAGGGTAGCCTCGGCGAGCGTACCGGCCAGCGCCGCGTTACCGGTACGTTGCAAGGCCTCCACAAAGATGTAGTTGATATTGATCCAGACCGGGCCGCGCCACATCTGCTGCGGGTCGTGCTTGGGATCGCTGAGAGCCACAGTGGGCAGCGGGTGGGTCGGCCAGAAGGAAGCCGGATCGCGCAGATGGGCCAGCAGGCGCTCGTTGATGCTCGCTGGCAGCCTGCCCGTCCAGAGCGGATAGAGGCTAAAGGGCGTGAGCACGCGGATCGGCCGGTGCTCGTGCTGCGACCAGAAGAGGCCGGCCTCGGCGTCGTAGAAATGCTCGACGATTCGCCGGGCGAGGGCGTCGGCCCGGCTCTTCCAGATCGTGGCTTCGCGCATCCGTCCGAGGATGCGGGCCATCTTGCCGAGCGACTCCATCTGCAGGCAGAGGTAGGTATTCAGGTCAACCGCCTCCACCGGCATGCCTTCGTCCCAGAGCGGGCTATCGTCAAGGCCGGAGGAGAAGGGGTGCGAGTACTGGGCAATCCCGTCGGCGTCGTCGTCGTTGAGGCCGAACCACCAGGAGTTCCAGCGCACCAGGGGCTCATAAATCTCCCGGAGCATGGCGTGATCGCCCGTCTGCTCATAGACGTGCATGGCCACCCAGGCGATAATCGGCGGCTTGGTAACGGCGGCTGCCACCGGCACTTCGAGCTGGGTGATCGTGCCCTCATCGTAGACGGCGTCGGGGATCATCCCATCGGGGAGCTGGTGGTCGAGCATGAACTGGATCTGGTCGCTGGCGAGGCGCGGGTCCGTGTAGCGGAAAGCCAGCGCGTGGAAGTAGTTATCCCACTGCCATGCGCCCACATAGTGAGCTTTGGAGGGCGCCACGCTCTCGCGGCGGAAGAGGCCGTAGGGCGCGAGAATGTTGTTGCCCAGCACCCACCAGGCGTAGTAGTACTGGCTGCGGTAGGGCTCGTGGACGGCGGGCACGGCGGCGAACCAGCGGTTCCAGCGCTCCTCGGCGGCGGCGAGGGTCGCGCGGAAGGGCTTAACGGCCCGGCTCAGATCCAGCCCGGCCTGGATGTGCAGGGTGATGGCGGTATCGGCATCGCCCTGGGCGGTGAGGATCACATCGTAGCCGCTCCCATTGTGCTCCACCTGGTTGAGCACGAGCGCGCCGTTGGTTGAGTAGCTACAATTGCGCACCGACTTGAACTCGCCACCGTGGCCATCCGGGCGGGCCAGGTCGGGCACCACGGTAAAACTGATCCCACTCGGCACGCCGCTGGGGAGCCCGAAGCTCAGGGTCCGGTCGTCCTGAAACGCGCAGCGAAACTCGCCGAGGGGGGTCTGGAAGACGATCGCGTGGGGATAGGTGGTGGCCTGGAAGGGGACGGGGCGGCCCTCGCCGTCGGTCAGACGCAGGCGAGGAATGAAGGGCGGACGGCTACGGTAGGCGGAGAGGCCGGGGGTGAGCGCCGTCAGGCGCTCGGCGAGCTTCAGGTAGAGCGTGTGGGGTTGTCGTCGGTCCTGGTAGAGCAGCAGCCGGGAGCCACGGTCGCTGAACGGGATGCGGTCGAGATGAATGCGGTTCTCGAGGGCGAGCAGATAGGGCGACGCGGGCACATACACGCTGGCGATCCCTTCACGGCTTGTGCGGATGATCGATCGTCGGGGTAAGGCCTGGCAGGTTCATTGTAGCACTTTGCGCGCCCAGGTGGCGGCCCTGCTGGGCCTGCATCTCCCGTGTGCGATGGCGGCAGCCAGGCCATATGCTCAGGGTCTGAACCGATCGATCACCGTGACACCGGAGCCCGCAAATTGATCCATGGCCGCCAGCGCAGTGGGGGCCTCATCAAGGGTGATGGTACGGCCGAGCATGCGCTCGGGATGCACGGCCCCGCTGCGGATGAGAGCCAGCATGGCGTCGTAGCGATGGGCTTGCATACCATGGCTCCCCAGGATCTCCAGCTCATCGGCGATCACCCGGTCCATCGGGACGGCGGCCCGCCGGTGTTCAGCGAGCATCAGGCCCACCTGCACGTGGCGCCCGCGCTTGCGGAGCCCGGCGATCGAGGCAAAGCAGGTCGCCGGGCTGCCCAGGGCGTCGAGGGAGAGGTGAGCGCCGCCCCCCGTCAGCTCACGCACGGCCCCGGCCACATCACCGATGGCGGTGGCGTCCACGGTTTCGGCCGCGCCGAGGGCCCGGGCCAGCGCCAGGCGCTCCGCCGTGATGTCCACGGCAACCACCCGAGCACCGAGCGCCGCAGCGATCATCACGGCCGAGAGGCCCACGCCGCCGCAGCCATGCACCGCCACCCACTGGCCAGCGGAGACACGCCCCTGATCCACGACGGCGCGGAAAGCGGTAGCGAAGCGACACCCCAGGCTCGCCGCCGTCACCATCCCCACCTCCGGGGGCAGAGCCACCAGGTTGATGTCGGCCCGGTCGATCGCCACATACTCGGCAAAGGAGCCCCAGTGCGTGAAGCCGGGCTGCGACTGATGGTCGCACACCTGGTGCTGGCCCGCGGCGCACTGGGGGCAACGCCCGCAGGCACACACAAACGGCACAGTCACCCGGTCGCCGGTACGCCAGCGCGATACTCCGGGCCCCACGGCGACCACCACGCCCGCGAGCTCGTGGCCGGGAACGTGGGGCAGAACGATGTCGGGGTCGTGGCCCATCCAGCCGTGCCAGTCGCTCCGGCACAGGCCAGTGGCGCCCACCGCGATCACCACACCCGCAGGTGGCGGCGCCGGGTCCGGCACCTCGCGCACCTCGATCGGCCCTCCGAACGTTTCGTAGATCACAGCCCGCATACACGCCTCACCGTGCCACCCGCTCGTAGCCGATCAGCGCGCCGGCCACCCAGGTGGGCGGCGGCGCATTGTAGAGCTCCGAGGCGTCGGTGTAGACAAGATCGTAGATTGTGCCGCGCAGGGACCCTCGGAGCAGGCTGATCACCTGCCCGGCATCACGATGGTCGCTCTTGGCGCTCACGCAGTGCTGGTTGTAGCCCCAGTGGTCGCCGCGCCCCAGGAGCTCCATGCCCTCCTCGATCCGCCGGCGGGCCAGGGCCAGGCCCCGCTCGTCGGGCGGCAGCGAGGCTTCGGGGGCATCGCCGTAGCCGATCCCGTGGTGGAAGGGGTCGGCGGTGGAGACGATCACCGCGTCGCGGGCAATCGCGACCAGTTCATCGATGCCGGGCAGCTCCTCGGGCTTGCCGCCGGCCAGGTAGGGGTAGCGCTCGATCACCCGGGGCACCCGCGCGCCGAGTCCACGCCGGCGTGTCTCCAACTCCCAGAAGAAGCGCCAGCTGATCAGCGCGTGGTCACTGGCCCAGTTGTCGCCGCGCGCCAGCCCCGGCCCCTGGATGCCCCAACTCGCCTCGGCGCTCGGCGGCCCACCGGCGGCCACGCGGCGCCGGGCCTGCTCCATCTCCTCAGTGAAGGCATGGAGCACACTCACCACCAGCACCGTGTCGGCGCCGCTGTCCAGCGCCGCGTGGACCGCCGCCGCGATCTGGTGACCGCAATCGGCCACGCCCGCGTGGGGGAAGACCACCACACCGCCGGCCCGCAGCAGCGGCGCGAGGTCCCACTGGCGGGCCTGCTCCAGCAGCCGCAGCCCACCCGCCTCACCGAGCGCCGCGTGCTCGTCCCGGTACAGCTTGAGGATCTTCTCTTGCAGCTCATCCCGTTGCATGGCGCCTGCTCCTCCTGACACCTGATAGCTCGTCCGCACGGCCCGTTTCCTCATCGCTCCCAGTCACCGCCGGGGCGCCCGGTCGCGGCACGCTGCCGCCCTCCAGCGACGGTTCGGTGACACCCTATCCCCTCCGATACACCACCCGCCCGCCGAGAACCGTCAACTCCACCTGGATGGCCCGGATCTCCTCCTCCGGGCAACAAAAATAGTCCCGGTCCAGCACCGCCATATCCGCCAGGAACCCAGGCGCCAGGGGACCCTTGAGCTGCTCCTCGCGGGTGAGCCAGGCGCCGGCCACGCTGTAGGCGTAGAGAGCCTCCTCACGGCTGATCGCCTCCTGGGGGGCGATCAGGGTGCCCCGCCGGGTTCTGCGGGTGACAAGGCTGTAGAGACCAACGAAAGGGTTGTAATGGACGGTACTGGGAATGTCGCTCGTGGCCACCACGCGGATGCCACGATCCAGGTAGGTGCGGGCGGGCTTATAGCGGTGGGCAAGCTCGGGGCCAACGTCGCGGAAGAGATCGTCGCCTTCATAGTAGATGAACGTGGGCTGGATCACCACGGCGAGTCCGTGGCGAACCATCCACGCCAGGCTCTCCTCGCTGGCGAAGTAGCCATGGATGAGATTGTGGCGGTGGGGGCCCGGCGCGGCCGTGAGCACATCGGCAAAGGCAGCGGCGGCCTCGTGGTGGGCCCGGTCGCCGATGGCGTGAATGCCGATATCCCAGCCGAGGCCGTGGCCACGGGCGAAGAACTCGCGCAGCTCCTCCGGGTCGAGCCGGTTGAAGTCGTAGACCTGCGCCTCGCCGAGGAAGGGCTGGAACATCCAGGCGGTATGAGAGGTTGTGCCGCCGTCGATCGCCATCTTCAGGCCGCCGAGGCGCAGCCACTCGTCGCCGAGGCCGCTGAGTACCCCCAGGCCCGCCGCTCGCGCGTCGAGCTCCTCGTGGCCCTCGTCGTCGCGGAAGCCGTGCCACGAGGGCATGAGGTTGGCCCGCACAGGCAGACGGCCGGCGCGGCGGGCCAGCATGTAGGCACGGATCTCAGGCGGCGCAAGGCCCGGCTCGAGCACACTGGTGATGCCGACCGCCAGATAGGCCCGCCCGGCGGCCTCGATCGCGGCGACCCGCTCCTCATCGCTGGGCTCGGGCAACAGGCTTCGGCAGAGCAGCTTGGCCGAGGCCCGCAGGATACCGCCGGGCTCACCGGTGGCATCACGCTCGACCCGGCCGCCCGGCGGGTCGGGCGTGTAGCGGGTCACGCCAGCCAGTTCAAGCGCCCGGCTGTTCACCACGTCCATATTGAAGAAGCGCTTCAGTAAGACCGGGTGGCGCGTCGTGGCGGCATCAAGATCGTGGCGGTTGGGGAGGCGCCCCTCGGCGAACAGCGACTCGTTCCAGCCCTCGCCGACGATCCACTGGCCTGGTGGGGTGCGGTCGGCGGCATCGCGCACCAGCGCCACTAGCTCGGCGATCGAGCCACACTCGTCCAGGGCCAGGCGACCGAGCTTGAGGCCGAGCTCCAGCAGATGGTTGTGGGCGTCGTTAATCCCGGGGATGACCGTACGCCCCCCCAGGTCCACCAACTCCGTCGTTGGGCCGGCGAGGGCGCGCACCTCGGCATCGTCGCCGAGGGCGATCACGCGCCCGTCCTTACAGGCGATCGCGGCGCAGCGGGGCAACTCAGGCCAGAGCGTGTAGATGGCGCCGCCGTGGAGGATCAAGTCCGGCGCCGGATCACGGGCGAACAGGGTGGGCATCATCGCACCTCGGGGTTGCTCGGGGCAGGCCCGCTGATTGTACCATCCCCCGGCGCTTCCGCTACAATGGGCGCACCCGCCGCCCGGCTGCAACGGCCACCTGACCCGGCGAGTACCGATCCACGAAAGGCCACCGATGGACACCAGCTTTCTCGGCCCTGTCCTCCCACTGCGCGAGCAGGCCCCGCTGCGCAACGCCTGGCTGCGCCAGCGCCTGGACACGCTGCTACCCGAGTTGATGGAGCGTGCCGGCCTCGACATGTGGCTCGTGGTGGCCCGCGAGTACAACGAGGACCCGGTGATCATGACGCTCCTCCCCGAGCCGGAGATGGCCGCCCGACGCCGCACCATCCTCGTATTCAGCCGCAGGCCAGACGGCAGCGTCGAGCGCCTCACCGTGAGTCGCTACGCCCTCGGCGGCCTCTACGACGCCGTCTGGAACCCCGACGACGAGGAGCAGGACGTCTGCCTGCGCCGCGTGGTACATGCCCGCAACCCCCGCCGCATCGGGGTGAACGTCTCGCGCACCTTCGCTTTCGCCGACGGGCTGAGTCACCAGGAGCACGAGCGGCTGGTGGCGGCCCTGGGCCCCGAGCTCTCGGTGCGCATGGTGAGCGCCGAGCCGCTGGCCATCGGCTGGCTGGAGCGCCGCACCGCCGAGGAACTGGCCCGCTACCCACAACTCGTGGCCATGGGCCACCGCCTGATCGCCAGGGCCTTCTCGCGCGCGGTGATCCGGCCTGGCGAGACCACTACCGACGACGTGATCTGGTGGATGCGCCAGACGCTGCACGACCACGGGTTGCGCCCATGGTTCCAGCCCAACTGTGAGATCCAGGCGCCCGGCCAGCGCTACGACGCCGCCGAGAAGCGGGTGATCATCCAGCCGGGCGACCTGCTCTGGTGCGATGTGGGCTTCAGCTACCTGGGCCTCTGCACCGACCAGCAGCAACACGCCTACGTCCTGCGCGACGGGGAGGCCGATGCGCCCGCAGGGCTGCGGGCGGCGCTCGCGGCGGGCAACCGGCTGCAGGATCTGTTGCTCGCGGAGATGCGCGTGGGCCGCACGGGCAACGAGGTTTTGCGGGCCAGCCGCGAGCGGGCGATCGCCGAGGGTATCACGCCGAGCATCTACACCCACCCGCTGGGCTACCACGGCCACGCGGCCGGGCCAACGATCGGCCTCTGGGATCGGCAGGGCGGTGTAGCGGGTAACGGCGACTACCCACTCTACGACTCGACGGTCTACTCGATCGAGCTGAACGCGGTGAGTGCCGTACCCGAGTGGGACGGGCAGCCGGTACGCATCGCGCTCGAAGAGGATGCTGCCCTTGTCGGCAACCGGATGAGCTGGCTCGACGGACGCCAGGAGGCGCTCCACCTGATCTGAGGAGCCCCCTCCCACTGCCACGGGCACGCCGTCCGCTCATTGCCAACCCTGTGTGCTGGGGGGCACGATGGTTCCGCGCCGCCACGCCGCCGCGCAGTATGGGAGGCGGCAGATACTCTCGCGGGTACGGAAACAAACGCCCCTCTCCTGGATCAGGAGAGGGGCGCCGACGTGATCGCGGGCGTGTAGCCCGATCAGTTCGGGGGCGAGCGGCGAGCTACTCCACGAGGGCCGGGCTCTCCTCCGGCTCCTGGGGCGTCTCGCTGCCATCGCCATCGATCTGGCGCTGGGAGCGCAAGCGCAGCTCATCATTGAGCACATCGACCACGATCGTATCGCCCTCCTGGAAGCGGCCCTCAAGCAGCCCCTCGGCCAGCGGGTCCTCGATCAGGTTCGTGATGATCCGGCGGAGCGGCCGGGCGCCGAAGGCCGGATCATAGCCCCGGCGGGAGAGCAGATCCAGGGCGTCCTGTCGCACATCGAGTCGCATCTGGTGCTCATCGAGCTGCTTCTGCACCCGCTTGAGCATCAGCGTGGTGATGGCCTGGATCTCCTCCGTCGTCAGCGGATGGAAGATGATCGTCGCATCGATGCGATTGAGGAACTCTGGCCGGAACAGGCTCTTGAGCGCATCGTCCACCTTCCGGCGCATATCGGTCTGGTCGATCTCATCGGCGTTACCACCGAAGCCGATCCGGCTGGCACGGCGGATGTGCTCGGTGCCGACATTCGAGGTCATGATGATGATCGTATTGCGGAAGTCGACCTTGCGGCCCTTGCCGTCGGTGAGATTACCGTCCTCCAGCACCTGCAGCAGCAGATTGAAGGCGTCGGGGTGGGCCTTCTCGATCTCATCGAAGAGCACCACACAGTAGGGCTTGCGGCGCACGGCATCGGTGAGCTGGCCACCCTCACCGTAGCCCACATAGCCAGGGGGCGAGCCAACGAGGCGCGACGTAGTATGGCGCTCCTGGAACTCGGACATATCGATCTTGATCAGCGAGTCCTCGGAGCCGAACATAAACTCGGCCAGCGTCTTAGCGAGCTCAGTCTTCCCGACGCCGGTGGGGCCAAGGAAGATAAAGCTCCCGATCGGCCGCTTGGGGTCCTTCAGGCCAGCGCGGGCGCGGCGCACCGCCTTGGAGATCGTCACAATCGCCTCTTGCTGGCCGATCACCCGGTTATGGAGAAACTCCTCCATCTGCATCAGGCGCACCGTCTCATCACCCTTGAGGCGCGTCACGGGGATGCCCGTCCACATCCCGACAACCTCGGCGATATCCTCCTCGGTGACGTAAGGGCGTTCGATCACACGGTCATCACCGGCGCTGGCGCCCATCTCCTGCTCGATCGCCGCGATGCGGCCCTGCATCCGCTCCTCGCGGTCGCGCAGTTCGGAGGCGAGCTCGTACTGCTTATCCTCGAGCGCGGCCTCGCGCTCTTTGCGCAGCGCCTCGAGGCCGCGCAGGGCATCGCGGAGCTGGGGCGGCGTCGCGGAGCGATACATCCGCACCCGGCTCGCCGCCTCATCGATCAGATCGATCGCCTTATCCGGAAGGAATCGGTCAGGCACATAGCGGGCGGAGAGCGCCGCAGCGGCCTTGATCGCCTCATCGGAGATCTGGAGCTGGTGGAAGTCCTCATAGCGGGACTTGATCCCACGGAGAATCTGGACGGTATCCTCAAGCGAGGGCTCATCAACCATCACGGGCTGAAAGCGACGCTCCAGGGCGGCATCGCGCTCAATATACTTGCGATACTCATCGAGGGTCGTCGCGCCGATCGTCTGGAGCTCGCCACGGGAGAGCGCGGGCTTCAGAATATTGGCGGCATCGAGGGTCCCTTCGGCGCCACCGGCACCGATGATGGTATGGAACTCATCGATGAAGAGAATGCAGCGCGTCTCCTTAATCTCGTCGATCACCCGCTTCAGGCGCTCCTCAAACTGGCCACGGTACTTCGTACCGGCCACCAGAGCACCCATATCGAGCGTCACCACGCGCTTTCCCTTGATGCTATCGGGCACATCGCCCTGGATGATCCGCTGAGCCAGCCCCTCGACAATCGCCGTCTTGCCGACGCCAGGCTCCCCGATCAGGGCGGGATTATTCTTGGTGCGGCGCGAGAGAATCTGGATCACACGCTCGATCTCGTGCTGGCGCCCAATGATCGGGTCGAGCCGGCCGGCCTCGGCCATCTCGGTAAGGTCGGTGCCGAGCGCATCGAGGTAGGGCGTCTTCGACTGGCGCTGGGCAGTAGCCTGGCTCCCGGCGCCGCCGCGCTGCTCGGCCGTACCGGCCGTACCGTGGCGGAGCACGCGCATCACCTGGTTGCGCACCTGCTCCAGGCTTACCCCCATAATATCGAGCACACCGGTGGCCACACCCTCGCCATTGCGCACCAGGCCAAGCAAGAGGTGCTCGGTGCCAATATAGTGGTGATTGAGGCGGCTGGCCTCCTCAATCGCAAACTTGATCACCTTCTGGGCGCGGGCGGTGAGCTCCTGATCGGTGGTGGGCTGACCCTCACCCATCCCCACAATAAACTCCACTGCGCTGCGGGCCTGAGCCAGCTTGACCCCCAGATCATCGAGGACACGCGCGGCGATCCCCTCACTCTCGCGGATGAGCCCGAGGAGGATATGCTCGGTGCCGATGTAAGGGTGATTGAATGAGCGCGCCTCTTCATGCGCGAGCTGCAGCACCTGCTTGGCCCGCTTCGTAAATTTACTGTAGAGGTCAGACATGGTGTTCTCCACTAGCTATCCCTGGACCAGTTTGCTGGTGCGCCCACAGGGATCCGGGTACAGGCGGACCGATGCCCGAGTGCAGAACCGGGCATCTGAGCAGGCATCGGGGCTCCTCAGTTGCCGCGTGGGTGGCGGGGTGCAGGGCAGGAGGCTCTGCGGGGGTAGGGGCGAGCCGGGAGCCGCGCGGGGTTGCCGCTCCACGCGGGTGGCCTCGGCCCGGGAATCATCACTCGTCGGCCGGTGCATCGGCCTCATCGGACGGCTCCACCTCGCGGTTGAGGCGCAGGCTCAGGCCCATCCGCTTACGGGCCGGGTCGATGCGAATAATACGGGCCTGCACCACATCGCCTTCGGCGACGATCTCCCTGGGGTGTTGGATGCGCTCATCGCCCATCTCGGAGATATGGATCAGCCCCTCGATACCGTCCTCGATCCGGGCAAAGGCGCCGAAGGAGGCCAGTTGGGTAATCGTGCCCTCGACCACCTGGCCGAGCTGGTACTTCTCGCCGGCCCGCGTCCAGGGCTCGCCCTGAGTCCGCTTGATCGACAGCGCGATGCGCTTGCGCTCGTTGTCGATACTGAGGATGTAGACCTGGACCTTGTCGCCCACCTTGAGCACCTCGCCGGGGTGCTTCACCCGGCTCCAGGAGATCTCGGAAAGGTGGACAAGCCCGTCGGCGCCGCCGATATCGACAAAGGCGCCAAAGTCGCACACGGAACTCACCGTACCGGTACGCACATCGCCCTCCTGCAACCGGGAGAGCAGTTCGTCCTTCTTGAGCTCCCGTGACTCCTGCACAGCCTGGCGCTCGGAGAGGATGAGCCGGTTCCGGTTCCGGTTGATCTCGATCACTTTCAGCGACAGGTCCGTATTGACCATTCGGGCCATATCCGACTGCTTCTGGGTATCGGGGCCGCGGCTAATACCGGTGACCTGTGAGGCCGGCACGAAGCCGCGCACACCGTCGAGATTGACGAGCAGGCCACCCTTGTTGTAATTCACCACACGAGCCGTAATCACATCACCCTTCTCATACGCCGTCTGGAGCGCCCGCCAACTCCGCTCCTGGCGGGCCTTATCCACCGAGAGGATCGCGCGGCCCTCTTTATCCTCCGACTGTACCACAAAGACCAGCAGTGGATCACCCACCTGGAGGGCGGCCCGGTCCTCCGGAGAAAGCGACTGCATCTCGCGAGCGGGCACAATGCCCTCGGCCTTGGCCCCGATATCGACCAGGATCTCGTCCCGGTCGATGCGCATGATCTTCCCGTCAACCGTGTCGCCATACTTCAAGTTGCGGTAGTCGTGCGCGGGATCGCGGAGGAACTGCTCCATCAGAGCCAGATCCTCGGCATCGGCCAGGCTTGCGCCGTTCTCAACGTGCTCCGATGACGGCGAAGCCGTAGATTCGTCGGCGATCCCCTTCAGCTCTTCCATGCGCCGTCCTTAAGGTAGCGTGCGACGAACCCCGAAGTGGCGGCTGGGAATGGCGAGGACAGTCCTTGACATTATACGCTGCGCATGATCAAAAAGCAAGGGTATGGGGCAGGATAGGGCTTCGTGATGCGGAGTACGGGCTAGCACGGAGCGAGGAGGGGGAAGGGGCGTAGAGGACGCTATGGCTGCGACGGTGGAACTACAGGCCGATCGCGTAGACGGGGCGCTCGTCGGGCTGTCTCTTATACACATCTGACGC
>SFCB01000124.1 GCA_004367505.1 Chloroflexi bacterium OHK40
GCGCCAGCGGGTCGCGCTGGCTCGGGCCCTCGCCGCCGATCCGCCCATCCTCATCCTCGACGAGGCCAGCGCTGCCCTCGACGCCGCCGCCGAGGCCGAGCTTGCCAGTACGCTCAAAGAACTGGCTCGGACCAAGACGGTGATCGCCGCGGCCCACCGCCCCGCAACCCTCCTGGCCGCCGACCGGATCTATGTGCTCGAACATGGCCGCCTGGTTGAAACCGGCGACCATGCGACCCTACTCGCCGCTGGAGGGACCTATACCCGCCTCTTCAGCGCAGAGAGGAGCTAAACGATGCGTGAGAAGTGGCTGGCGGGTGGATTCAGTCTGGCGATGCTCGGCGCGGTGATCTGGCCGGTCATCGAGAACTGGCGTCCCCACCCGCGCGATACCTTCCCACTCTCGTACTACCCCATGTTCTCGGCCAGGCGCGGCGAGCGCGAGAAGGTCACCTACGTGCTCGGCATCGACCGCAATGGGCAGCGGAGGACCATCCCCTACGACCTGATCGGCGTCGGTGGGTTCAACCAGGTGCGCCGCCAGGTGCGCCAGATCGTCGCCCGGGGCCAGGCCGAGACGCTCTGCAGTGCTGTGGCAGCCCGCGTTGCCCCGCTCTACCCCGATATTGTCAGGGTGATCGTCGTCACCGGCACCTACAATCTCGACCGCTACTTCGCCGGTGACCGCTCCCCGCTCAAGGAGGTGGTCCACGCCGAGGTCTGCTGTGCTTCACCGGGAGCGCCAGACGGGTGGGCTCACGCAAGGGAGGCATAGCATGCAACGTCTGCTCAGCGCGCTTGATCGTCTCTGGTTCACGCCCGCGCCCGCGAGCCGGCCCGCTCTGATGCGGCTGCTCCTCGGCGCCTATACCCTCTACTACCTCGGGCGCCGCTATCGCATGTTCCAGCGCATCGCCGCTTCGGACCCGGGGCTCTTTCAGCCGGTCGGCGCGGTGCAGGGCCTCGATCGACCCCTGCCCTTGCCCGTCTTCCGGGCACTGCTCAACGCAACCCTGCTGGCGGGGCTCGCCTTCACGCTCGGCTGGCGCTATAAGGTCAGCGGTCCTCTCTTCAGTGGGCTGCTGCTCTGGCTCCTGAGCTACCGCAACTCCTGGTCGATGATCTACCACAACGACAACATCCTCGTGCTGCACGCCCTGGTGCTTGGCCTCGCCCCCGCCGCCGACGCCCTCTCGCTCGACGCCCGCGCCGGGCGAACGCCCGCAACCGGTGGGGAGGGCGGGCAGAGCGCCAGCCACTGGCGCTACGGCTGGCCCCTCCAACTGATCAATGCCGTGACTACCAGCACCTACGCTCTGGCGGGGGTGGCCAAGCTGTGCGGGCCTCTCGGGTGGGGCTGGGTGAGCGGTGAGGCGATGCGTAGCCAGATCGCGATTGATGGTCTGCGCAAGGAGCTTCTGGGCAGTAGCAGTTCCCAGCTGGCCCATACCCTCTACCCCCGCGTGCGGCTCTTCAATGTGCTCGCCGTCGGCTCACTGCTGATCGAACTGCTGGCGCCCCTCGCGGTGCTGAGCCGGCGCGGTGGTAAACTCTGGGCGGCTGGCGCGTTCTCTATGCACTGGGGCATTTACGCCCTGATGAAAATCACCTTCCGCTACCAACTGGCCGGTCTGCCCTTTGTGCCGTTCTTCGAGCCCGAGCGCGCCGTCGCGCTGCTCGCCAGGAGTGAGCCATGATGCATCCAACCGCCGCGCCGTTGACACTGACGTTGATCTTCGACGGCAGTTGCGACTTCTGCACCCGCACGGTGCGCTGGGTCCAGGCTCTGGATTGGCAGGGCCGGATCACTGCGCTGCCGTTTCAGAGCGCGGCGGCTCGCCAGGCGGCGGGGCTCACCCTGGCCCAGTGCGAGTCGGCTGCCTGGGCGATCACGCCGGATGGGCGGCGCTACCCGGGCGCCGCTGCAGTGAACCAGGCGCTGGCCGTGGCTACTGGCCTGCCCTTGCCCCTCTGGCTGTACGCAGTGCCCGGCATCCACCAGCTCCAGGATGCCGTCTACGCCTGGGTGGTGCGCCACCGCCACCGCCTCCCTGGCGATCGGCCCTACTGCGAGCAGCACCCGCAGCGCTGCGGCGCGAGGGTCTGACGCGCCCGAGATCTTACTCACGCCTTCGCTGATCCGCTCTACAGAGTGCTGCCACACCTGCTCCCGCGCGGGTGTGGCAGCGCCGCTTTCACAGGCTGCCGGCGCGCTCAGCCAGGTTGCCGCGATTGGCGCAGTAAGTTTGCAGAGACTCCTTCGCCCGATCGGCGCTGTGCTGGCAGGGCCGGGGTGTAGGCCGGCGAGGGCGGGTTGGGGCCAGCACCACCGCTGTGCGGAACGGGTCCCTCACTCCCTCCGTTGACACACTCTTTACCTGCGCGTATAGTAATAACTATCATTCCCTGCAAGTATCAATGCCCGCGCTGGTGCTGGCAATCGTTCAGTGTTGATCCGGGCAGTCGGTCTCCGTCGAGCACGCTCCAGTGCAACCGGGGCTCCTGGCATGCCCATGAGCACACACAGTGCCGGAGCGCGCCCGGTGTGTGGCGCACTGCGGCGCGTGCCGCACGCGCGGGTGGCTCGATGGGGAGGAGGTGCCTATCGCGCAGGATGCACCCCGACTGCGCCTATCGCTGGGATCGGACGACGAGCGACCCCTGGCCTCGCATGGAACGCTGAATGGAGTGATCCGTATGGACATCAGCCGTGACAGGTTACTCTGGGCCTACGAGCGCATGTGCCTGATCCGCGAGTTCGAAGACCGCCTGCACGCTGACTTTGCGGCCGGTAAGATCCCTGGCTTTGTGCATCTCTACGCCGGCGAGGAGGCTGTGGCAACCGGCTTCTGTGCCCACCTGCGCGACGACGATTTCCTCACCAGTACCCACCGTGGGCACGGGCACTGCATCGCGAAAGGTGTCGATCTGCGCGCTATGATGGCCGAGATCTATGGCAAGGCGACCGGTGCCTGCAAGGGCAAAGGTGGCTCCATGCATATCGCCGATGTGGACAAGGGCATGCTCGGCGCGAATGGGATCGTCGGTGGAGGCCCGCCCCTGGCCTGTGGCGCTGGTCTGAGCGCAAAGATCAAGGGGACCGACCAGGTAACTGTTTGCTTCTTCGGCGATGGCGCCTCGAACCAGGGGACGACCTTCGAGGGCTTGAACCTCGCGGGTGTCTGGAAGCTGCCGGTGATCTTTGTCTGTGAGAACAATGGCTACGCCGAGACGACATCGCCCAGGTATTCCGTCTCCGGCCAGGATATCGCCGCCCGCGCGCGCGGTTTCGGTATGCCCAGCATCGCCATCGATGGTCTCGACTTCTTCGCCGTCTACGAGGCGGCCGGTGAGGCAGTGGCTCGCGCCCGTCGTGGCGAGGGCCCGACGTTTATCGAGGCTCAGACCTACCGCTACTACGGCCACTTCGAGGGCGATACGATTAAGTACCGCGACCGTGAGGAGGAGGCCCACTACAAGTCGCTCGACTGTATCGGTCGCTTTCGCACCACCGTGATCGAGCAGGAGTTGTTGAGCCAGGCCGAGCTCGATGCCATCGCCGCCCGCGCCCGCGAGGCCGTCGCCGATGCCGTGCGCTTCGCCGATGCTAGCCCCCTGCCCGGCGCGGACGATCTACTCACCGATGTGTACGTGAGCTACCCCGAGCGCGAGCTGTGGCCATTTCAGGAGGTCCGGGCGTAGTCACCAGCAGCGGCCAATTCGGGCGTGGCGAACCGGGCCGGGTCGGGTGTCAGGGTTCCCAGCATGGGCAACTGGCCCTTGCGCCTCGGCGCTGCTCCACGCCGGTAGGGCCTTCCCGACGAGTAGCACCTATCACAGCGAGGTGACCCAATGACAGTGATGGTCGAAGAGGCGGTCCGGACACTCAGCTACCGCGAGGCGATCAACGAGGCGCTGCGCCTTGAGATGCGGCGCGACCCCTCGGTGATCCTGATGGGTGAAGACGTAACTGGCGCCTCCCAGAGCGACGATGAGGCCCACCTGGATGCCTGGGGCGGTGTGCTCGGGGTGACGAAGGGCCTCGTCCATGAGTTCGGGCGCCAGCGTGTGCGCGATACGCCGATCACCGAGTCTGGCTTTATGGGCGCGGGTGTCGGCGCCGCCGCCACCGGCCTGCGCCCGGTGGTCGAGTTGATGTTCATCGGGTTTATGGGCGTCTGCCTGGACCAGATCGTGAACCAGGCTGCCAAGATGCGCTATATGTTCGGCGGGAAGGCGAAGATCCCCCTGACGGTGCGCACCATGATCGGCGCGGGCTTCCGGGCCGCCGCCCAGCACTCCGATTCGATCTACTCCACCTTCGTCCACTTCCCCGGCCTCAAGGTGCTTGCCCCCGCAACACCCGCCGACGCCAAAGGTTTGCTCGCGGCCGCCATCCGTGATGACGACCCGGTGATCTTCTGCGAGAATAAGGTTCTCTACGATACGAAGGGTCCCGTTCCTGAGGGGGAGTATGTGATCCCCCTGGGCAAGGCCGACGTCAAGCGCGCGGGCGATGATGTGACCATCGTCGCTATCTCGCGTATGGTGCTCCACGCGCTCGAGGCCGCCGAGCAACTCGCCAGTCAGGGCGTTAGCGCCGAGGTCGTTGATCTGCGATCGCTTGCCCCCCTGGACGAGGAGACGGTCCTCGCTTCGATCCGCAAGACCGGGCGCCTGGTGGTGGTGGATGAGGACAATCCGCGCTGTAGTGTGGCTGGCGATATCGCCACCCTGGCCGCGACGCAGGCCCTCGACTATCTCAATGCCCCGGTGAAGCTCGTGACGGCGCCCCATACCCCGGTGCCCTTCAGCCCTGCCCTCGAGGATCTCTACGTTCCTTCGCCTGCCCGCATCATTGCCGCCGCACAGGCAACCCTGGGCTGACGGCGAGCCTATGCGCGCTGCGGCGGGGCAACGCCCCTGCTACGGCCCCGCCGCAGCGTGCCGGAGTACCTATGCCTACCGAGATTGTCATGCCCAAATGGGGCCTCAGTATGCAGGAGGGGACGATCAATCTCTGGCTGAAGCGCGAGGGTGAGCCGGTTGTCAAGGGTGAGCCGGTGGCCGAGGTCGAGACCGAGAAGCTGACCAATGTGGTCGAGGCTCCCGCGAGCGGGGTCCTGGCCCGCCTCTGCTACGCCGAGGGGAGTGTGGTCGGCGTCACCAGGGTGATCGCCTACATCACCGCCCCCGGCGAGACCCTCGCCGATCTGCCGGCCAGTGATGCCCCACCGCCCGCTGCGCCCGCCGCCGCTCCTTCACCTGCCGCCGCCCCACCTGCTGCCGC
>SFCB01000222.1 GCA_004367505.1 Chloroflexi bacterium OHK40
CCCACGATACCCTCCCCCTCCCCGAGCTTGTGGCTGCCTTTGTTGCCGCCCGCGCCGCGACCCTCGCCCTGCTGGCCGAGGTTCCCCAGGGCGACTGGGGCCGCCCGCTCACTCACCCGACCCTCGGGTCCACTCGCTTCCGCGAGCTGGTGCAGGCCCTGGTGTCCCACGACAATGAGCACCTGGCCCAGATCGCCGCCATCCGCGAGCAGTTGCCATAGGGAGTACGTATGCCCGAACGGAGAAGCCCCCTCTACGAACACCACCTGCGGATGGGCGCGCAGATGGTGCGCGGCGGGGGCGACTATATGTTTCCGCTCTGCTACACCACGCCGGCCGAAGAGCACATCAACACTCGCACCAATGTAGGCATGCAGGACTTGTCGAGCATGGGCGAGGTGGATGTCAAGGGACCGGGAGCCGAGCGCCTGCTCAACCGCCTGCTCGTGAACGACATCCGCGATATGGCCCCGGGCCAGATGCGCTACTCCACCATGTGCAACGAACAGGGTGGCGTCGTCGATGACGTCACCGTCTACAAGTTCGGCGACGAGCACTTTATGGTCGTCACCAGCTCGGGCCCCCGCAAGCGCACTCACCGCTGGATCGCCGAGCACGCCGAGGGCGCGAGCGCCTATGTCTGCGACATCACTGCGGCGATCGCGCTGCCGGTGGTGCAGGGGCCACGCTCACGCGAGTTGCTCGGCGCGCTGCTCGAGGATGTCGATCTCGCCGCGCTGAGGTACTTCCGCTTCGCCCCCGCCCGCCTTGGTGAGACGAGCCTGATTGTCTCGCGCTCAGGCTATACCGGCGAACTCGGCTACGAGCTCTACGCCCCCGCCGAGGAGGCCGGCCCGCTGTGGGAGACGCTCCTCCGAGCCGGGCGCGACTACGGCTTGCTCCCCTACGGCCTTACGACCATGCAGACGCTGCGGATCGAGAAGGCCTACCCGCTCTACGGCCGCGATATCAGCGAGGAGGTCACACCCTTCCACGTGGGCCTGGAGCGCTGGATCCGCTTCGAGAAGCGCGATTTCATCGGTCGCGAGGCCCTGCTGCACGTACAGGCCCGGGGCATCGACCGGCGCTGGGTGGGTCTCACCCTCGACGGCGAGGTGCCGGCCCAGCCCGACGCCCCTGTCTTCGCCGTTGGCGAGGTGGCCAGCCAGAAGAAGCGCGCCTTCAGCGGCCCTGAGGCCGGCGCGTCACTCGATGCCCTGCTCCCCGGCGAGCAGGTGGGCCACGTAACGGCCAGTGGCCGTGGCCATAGCGTCGGCAAGCTCCTGGCCATGGCCTACGTGCGCACCACCCACTCCTGGCCCGGCTGCCGCCTGGTGGTGCAGGTCGGCGAACGGGCGGTTCCGGCCGTGGTGACCCCCACCCCCTTCTTCGACCCGCAGGGCGCCCGCCTGCGAGCAAAGGTCTAGCCCATGCGCCGCACCAGGCACTACAACGCGATCGTGGTCGGGGTTGGCGGCGTGGGCAGCGCCACCTGCTACGAACTGGCGCGCCGGGGCAAGCGGGTGCTTGGCCTGGAGCGCTTCGATATCCCCCACGATATGGGCTCCTCCCACGGTCACACCCGGATCATCCGCCTGGCCTACTACGAGGACCCCTCCTACGTCATGCTACTGTTGCGCTCCTACGAGCTCTGGCGCCAGATCCAGGCCCACGTGGGCGAGCAACTGCTCCATATCACCGGCTCGATCGATGCCGGCCCACCCGATAGCTGGGTCTTCAAGGGCTCGCTGCGCTCGGCGATCGAGCACAACCTGCCCCACGAGGTACTCACCGCCACCGAGCTCTCGCGCCGCTTCCCCGGCTACCGTCTGCCCTTCGAGACGATGGCGCTGCTCCAGCCTGAGGGTGGCTTCCTGGTGCCCGAGCGCTGCATCGTTGCCTATGTGCAGGCCGCCCAGGCCCTCGGGGCCGAGATTCACGGCCGCGAGCGGGTGCTCGAGTGGGAGCCGGCAGGCGAGGGCGTGCGCGTTCGCACCGACCACGATCTCTACCACGCCGATCGCCTGGTGGTGACGGCAGGGGCCTGGAACGGCGAGCTCGTGGACGTGCTCGCCGGCCTGCTTGAGCCCGAGCGCCAGGTGCTCGCCTGGCTCCAACCAGTCCGGCCCGAGCTCTTTCGCCCCGAGCGCTTCCCCGTCTTCAACCTGCTCGTGGATGAGGGGCGCTACTACGGCTTCCCGATCTACGGCGTGCCTGGCTTCAAGTTCGGGCGCTACCACCATCTGGAGGAGCGGGTACACCCCGACCACGTGCGCCGCGAGCCTGCTCCCGAGGACGAGGTCATCCTCCGCGAGTTCGCCGACCGCTACTTTCCCGAGGGCAACGGGCCGACGATGGCGCTCAAGCAGTGCATGTTCACCAATACGCCCGATCACCATTTCATCATCGATATCCACCCGCGCTATCCGCAGGTGAGCTTCACCTCGCCATGCTCGGGCCACGGCTTCAAGTTCGTCAGCGTGATCGGTGAGATCATGGCCGACCTCGCCGAGCGCGGCGAGACACGCCACAATATCGCGTTCTTCCGCCTTGGCCGCTTCGGTGGTGGCCGAACGGGAAGCTCCATACCGCGCCACGCCGCCGCCACTCCACCTGCTACCACCCGGCGCCCACGCGCCGACGAGCCGATCAGGCCATTCTGGTAACCAGCGCCCACCCCCGGGGGCAGCCGGCACCGCCACACCCCCGGGCGTTCCGTCACCGTCCGTTGGCAGATCAGGGGAAGGAGCGCTATGGCCCGCGACGTTACGGCCCTCTTCCAGACCGGCATACCCGTCATCCTCGATGGCGGCATGGGTACGATGCTCATGGCGGCGGGGCTGCTCTTCGGCGACCCGCCCGAGCTGTGGAACGTCGATCCGGAGAAGCGCGGGCGGGTCGCCGCCGTTCACCGGGGCTACCTCGAAGCCGGCGCCCAGATCATCCTGACGAACAGCTTCGGTGGCAACCCCTTCCGCCTGAAGCTGCACGGCCTCCAGGACCAGACCTACGCGCTCAACCGGGCCGCCGCCGAGCTTGCCAGGGCCGAGGCCGGCGAGCGGGCCTGCGTCGCCGGCTCGATCGGGCCGAGCGGCGAGCTCTTCGAGCCAATGGGCGCGCTTACCTACGCCGCCGCCGTGGAGGGCTTCGCCGCCCAAGCCGCCGGGCTCGCGGCCGGTGGCGTCGATGCCCTCTGGGTCGAGACGATGAGCGACCTGAACGAAGTGCGGGCCGCTGTGGAGGGCGCGCGCCGTGCCGCCCCCGGCCTGCCCATCGTCGCCACGATGACCTTCGACACCCGTGGCTTTACGATGATGGGCGTCAGCCCCGCCGAGGCGATCGGTGCCCTGGCCGAGCTCGGCCTCGCCGCGATCGGCGGGAACTGCGGCAACGGCCCCGACGAGATCGAGGCGGTGGTCTACGCCATGCACCAGGCCCGCCCCGATCTCCCGATCGTCGCGAAGAGCAACGCCGGCATGCCCGAGGTCGTGGATGGCCGCACCGTCTACGGCGGCACCCCCGAGGTGATGGCGCTCTGCGCGCGGCGCCTGCGGGCCTTCGGCGCGACCGGGATCGGTGCGTGCTGCGGGAGCACCCCCGCCCATATCGCCGCCATGGCCAGCGCCCTGCGCGATCTGCCCCCGCTCGACCCGGCGGAGCTCACCCTGGCCGCGCCTGTTGCCACGCGCCAGGAGGCCCCGGCGCGCCGGAGCCGCCGGGACACGACGATGGCGAGCTACCAGATCCTCTACTGGCACGATATCCCGCTGCAGGTGCGTGCCCGTGGCGCGGGCAGGCGCGCCAGTGCCCAGCTCCCTGCTCGCTTTCAGGAGGCGGCGGACCAGGCGGCCATGGCGGCTGGCCTCACCGGCTCCGACGCCTATAGCGCGGCGCTCCACTGGGGCGATGCCCAGGAGCGTGCCGGCACGCCCGAAGAGGTTGCCGCCGCCATCGCCGCTGAGCTCGACGCGGCCCACCCGCATGTGGACTGGCGGGCTACCGCCGCACGCATCCGCACCGGGGGCTAAGCCGTGGACGGGCTCACCGTTGTCTCGCTTCTGGCTCCGCCCACCCGGCCGGCCCACCGGGCGATCGTCGCCCTGCTCGCCGAGCACGCCGGGATCGCCGCGCGCCTCGTCGAGGGCCCCGACTGGCAGGCCCAGCTACATATGCTCGACACGGGCGTAGCCCAGGCGGCCTTCATCTGCGGGCTGCCCTACACGCGCCGGTCGGCGGCCCTCGAGCCCCTCGCCGCCCCGGTGCAGGCCGGTGAGCGCTACGGCGGACAACCGATCTACTTCTCCGACCTGCTGGTGCGGGCCGAAAGCCCCTTCGCCAGCCTCGCCGATCTGCGCGGAGCCCGCTGGGCCTCCAATGAGCCCGGTTCGCTGTCGGGCCACGTGATCATGCTGGCCCACCTCGCGGCGATCGGTGCCCGCCAGGGATTCTTCGGTAGCGCCCACGAGACGGGCAGCCACCTCGCCTCGCTCGCCGCACTGCTGGCCGGCGAGGCCGACGTGGCGGCCATCGACAGCACCGTGCTCGACCTGGCCACCCGCGACGATCCCGGCCTGTTGGAGCGGCTACGGGTGGTGGCCACCCTTGGCCCGAACCCGGCCCCGCCCTTCGTTGTGGCGCGGAGTGTACCAGCCACCCTACGCGAGCGCCTGCGCGCCACCCTCACCACCCTCCACACGCACGGGGCGGGACGCGCGGCGCTGGAGCTCGCTGGGATCGCCCGCATGGCACCCACCCACGACAGCGACTACAACCCGATCCGCGTCCTCGCCGCCAGCGCGCAGGGCGTGACGTTGACCTGACTGGCGCTCGTTAGAACTCTTCACGACCCTGCCCTGGCAACCATCCCGGCGCCCCCGAACGATCCCAGGATCACGAACACGGGAAGCACCATGTCCATGCCAGAGCCACACCTCCTCGCCCCGGCCGAGCTCGTCCCCGGCCGGCCCTTCACCGACCCCGAGCGGATCGACACCGACCTCGCCGTGCTCGATGCCATGCGCACCACGCTTCACGCCGTCGTTGCTACCATTGCCGAGGCTCCGGACGGCCTGATCTACCTGCCCGAGGCCGATGGCCGCACGCACCGCGTGGTGCTGCTCAACCGGGCCGGGCTGCTGGCCCCGGTACCACTGGCAGTCGTCGGCTTCTTTGGCGAGCGGCGCCATGGCGCGGAGGACGAGCGGCTCGCCGCCCTCGATGCCGAGCTCATCGACGAACTGCGCTCACACCCCTACATGCTGAGCTACAGCTCACGGGAACTGGCCTCCGGTCGCTGGGCCAACCTCGTGCTGCTCACCGACTACCAGGGCGCCTCCCGCTGGCGAGCGAGCGCCCGCCACAGCTACGCGGTGGCGCATGTCGCGCCCGAGGCCTACAGCCGGATCAGGCTCCACAATGCGCTCCTTCCAGGCGGTCTGGGCGGGCCACCGATGATCCACGTGCGTACCGCCTACTACGACTTCGAGGGTCCCACGCTCTGGCACGCCGTGCGCCCGGCCCGCAACGCGCCAACTGCTTGACGCCCCCCTCAGATTTGGGTACTATGTCGGTACTCTCTCCCCTGGTGTGCCACCCAGCCTGCCGCTCGGCCATGATGGCCCCCATGGCTCCTCCGCCGGCCCATGCGTGAGACACACGTCCGTCGCCGCGCGGGTACGCCGAGGGTCATGGGCCCAGCCCTGCTCATCCCCCCATACGGGCCGACCAGATTCCCGCTAGTAAGGAGATCAGGATGTCCAGGCGCCCAGACCGCATCCACCCGTACGTGCCCGAGATGCAGGAGCAACTCCGTCAGGGCCGCATCAGCCGCCGCGAGTTCCTGCGGGTGGCTACCCTCCTCGGCGTGAGCGTACCGATGGCCAATATCCTCGCGGCCTGTGGCGCACCCTCCAACGTCTGCAACGCGTCCACCTGCAACGGGTGCTGCAGCCCCACCGGTGACTGCTACGCCGGCACCGAGGAC
>SFCB01000121.1 GCA_004367505.1 Chloroflexi bacterium OHK40
CCCTGGCGTCGTCCTTGGAGCGTGCGCCGCCAGCGTGAGCTGGCGGGTGCCGCGTAAGTGCAGGACTTTACGTCACACCCCAGGCCGCAGGCCAGGGCTGCGGTACAGGCGCCCTTTTCCCCTCACCCCCGGCCCCGCTCCCACTGCGCTGGGTTAGTGCGTGCGCTGGGTTCCTGCTTTCGCGGGAACGACACCTGGGCGTTGGGGTCACGCCCGCGCAGGCGGGCGTCCAGGGTGGGAGGCCCGCGAGCCTGCCCCGCGCAAGCGGGGCCTGCCCCCGCGCAAGCCCCCGCGCAGGTGGGGGGCTGGGTTCCCGCATGCGCTGGGTTCCCGCTTTCGCGGGAACGACACCTGGGCGTTGGGGTCACGCCCGCGCCCGCGTGTACCCGGGAACGCGGGGGGCTGGGTTCCCGCTTTCGCGGGAACGACACATCGGCGCATGGGTGTCACGCCCGCGCAGGAGGGCGTCCAGGGAGCGACGCCGGCGAGCCCCGCGTGCACCCGGGAACGCGGGGGGCTGGGTTCCCGCTTTCGCGGGAACGACACCTGGGCGTTGGTGTCACGCCCGCGCAGGCGGGCCTCCAGGGTGGGATGCCGCACCCCACCGCGACGGGTGTGGCGAAAGCGCCGTGGCCGAGGCCCCGGTCCGGCGGGGCCGGCACGGGTGAGGTGCCGGCGCCCGTATTGGTTGCGTGTGCAACAAGGCCTGGCGTCAGGTGCTATAATGCGGAGGCCGAAGATCACAGGCGAATCTGCGGCGCCCCTCGCGCGGTACATGCCACGAGAGTGGTGTGGACCCGTGAGGAGGCGACCATGGGCGAGGCGCACTGGTGGCGCTCACCGCGGCTGGTGGCGGCCGCAGGCTGCTTTGTGCTGGGGGTGGTGGTGCTGTTGGCGGGGCTTGTGCCGCGTCTGATGCCGGCGGAGCCAGATCCACATGGGCCGGGCCTGACGGATGACCTCGGTGATCTCGGCGTGCCCATCGACGCGATCGATCCGGCCGAACCCGGGCCGCCGGATGATCTGGTGGTCTATGTCTCAGGCGCCGTCGTCGCCCCCGAGGTCTACCGGCTGCCGGCGGGGGCGCGGGTGAAAGACGCGGTGCTGGCGGCGGGTGGGCTGCGGTCCGACGCGGCGGCCGAGCAACTCAACCTTGCCGCGCCCGTTGAGGATGCCCAACATGTTCATGTTCCATCACGCGGCGAGCCAGGTGCCGCGCAAGATGGAGGCGTAGCAGAGGCCAGTAACGGCCTGCTGAATCTGAACCACGCCTCCGCAGCCGAGTTAGAGGAGCTGCCGGGCGTGGGTGCAACGCTGGCTGAACGGATTATTCGCTATCGAGAGGAGCAGGGGCCCTTTACGAGTGTCGAGACGTTGCGCGAGGTGAGCGGGATCGGCGAGCGGCTGTTCGCACAGATCGCCCCACTGGTTACGGCGGGGCCGTGAGTGTTGGAGCCGCCGGTACATCCGCACGTTCCGATACCGGGCGGGCCGTAGTGAGCGAGGAGCAGAGCGCATGCGTCGTACGAAGATCGTGGCCACCCTCGGGCCAGCGACTGGCACGCCCGAGCGGATTGCCGGCCTGATCCGGGCCGGGATGAACGTCGCCCGGCTGAATTTCTCCCATGGTACCCACGCCGACCACGCCGCTCGTATCGCGATGGTGCGCCGGGCCGCCGCCGAGGCCGGGAAGCACATCGCCATCCTGCAGGATCTCCAGGGCCCGAAGATCCGCACCGGCTCCCTTGAGGGAGGCCAGCCGGTGGAGTTGGTAGCCGGCGCCCGGTTCGTGATCACCACTGAGCCGCTGATCGGCAACGCCGAGCGGGTCTCTACGACCTATGCCGCGCTGCCATCCGACGTGCGCCCCCGCGATCGTATCCTGCTCTCCGATGGGCTGATCGAGTTGGTGGTTGTCGGGCGGAACGAGACCGACGTTGAGACCGAGGTGGTTCACGGTGGCCGGCTGAAGGAGCACCAGGGGATTAATCTGCCGGGGGTGCGGGTGAGTGCGCCCGCCGCGACGGAGAAGGATATCGAAGATCTGCGCTTCGGCCTTGAGCAGGGCGTCGACTATGTGGCCCTCTCCTTCGTGCGCAGGGCGAGCGACATAGTGCAGGTGAAGGAGATTATCAAGCAGGCGGGCAAGAACACGCCGGTGGTGGCAAAGATTGAGCGGCCCGAGGCCCTGGACGTGCTGCCCGAGATCCTCGCGGTGGCCGATGCGGTGATGGTCGCGCGCGGCGATCTGGGGGTAGAGATGCCCCCGGAGCGGGTACCATTGGTGCAGAAGCAGATTATCGACGCCGCCAACCGGGCGCTTATCCCGGTGATCACCGCGACGCAGATGCTCGAGTCGATGATCCAGAATCCCCGACCGACCCGCGCCGAGGCCAGTGATGTGGCCAACGCGATCATCGACGGCACCGACGCGGTGATGCTCTCCGGCGAGACGGCCGCCGGCGCCTACCCGATCGAGGCGGTGCAGATGATGGCCCTGATCGCCGATGCGGTGGAGGCGAGTGGGAGCGCCGTGGACCACAACGCTACCCCGCGCTGGGCCATCCCCGAGGTGCAGACAACGGCCCGCGCGATCGCCGATGCCGCCGCGACGATCGCTCGCTCGCTGCCTGTGCGCGCGATCGCCGTGCTGACCCAGAGCGGCTCCAGTGCCCGGCTCGTCTCACACTACCGGCCATCCGTGCCGATTATCGCGTTCAGCCCCAGCGAGGAAACCGCCCGCCGCACCGCGCTCTACTGGGGTGTGACCCCGATGGTCACCCACGTGGAGGACCGGCTCGATGAGCTCGAGAAGCAGCTCCAGCTGATCATGCGTGACCGTGGTCTGTGCCAGCGCGGTGATCTGATGGTCCTCACCGGCGGCCATCCGGTCTATCGCCAGGGGCCGACCAACTTCCTCAAAGTGGTGACGATCGAGTAGATTCCTTGACACCCCCCCCGCGTGATGCTACCCTGTACCCGATGTCGGCGGACCTCCCGGAGTGTCGGATGCGTATCGTCTCGCTCCTGCCCAGCACGACCGAGATCGCCTTCGCTCTCGGCCTCGGCGATGCGGTCGTGGCTGTCACCCACGAGTGTGACTATCCCCCGGAGGCGCGTGGTCGTCCCGTCATCACGGCCAGCGCTCTCGATCATAGCAGCGCCAGTTCGGAGGAGATCGACGCTGCGGTGCGGGCTCAGCTCCGTGATAGCCGCTCGATCTACCGGCTCGATGAGGCGATGCTCGACGCCCTACACCCCGATCTGATCCTCACCCAGGCCCTCTGTGAGGTCTGCGCCGTCTCCTTCGGGATTGTCGAGCGTGCCGTGGCGACGGCAAGCAGTGAGCCGCGCATCCTCTCGCTCGAACCGGCGAGTCTGGAGGGGATCTTCGGCTCGATTCTTGCGGTAGGCAACGCCACTGGCCGGCGTGCGCAGGCGCTGGCGCTGCTTGCCGAGCTGCGGGCCCGCGTGGAGCGTGTACGCGCACGGGCGGCCGATGCGCCATCCCGGCCCCGGGTGGCCTTCCTCGAATGGTTCGACCCACCTTTTGGCCCTGGCCACTGGCTGCCGGAGCTCGTGAGCATTGCCGGCGGTCAGCCAGGGCTCGGTGAGGCCGAGCAGTCCTCTCGGCGCCTCTCCTGGGGCGATGTGATCGCCTTTGCCCCCGAGGTGATCGTGCTTGCCCCCTGCGGCTTCGACCTGGAGCGGGCGAGCGAGGAGGCGGCTGCGATCCTGCCGCACCGCCCTGGCTGGTTCGCCTTGCCGGCTGTGCGCGCTGGCCGTGTGTACGCGGTGGACGCCAACAGCTACATGAGCCGCCCGGGCCCGCGAATCGTGGATAGCCTGGAGGTGCTCGCGAGCCTCATTCACCCCGAGTTGTTCGCCGGCTGGGGCCCTCCCGGCGCAGCCCGGGCGCTAACCTTTGCGTGAGCCCTGGCTCGCTCCGGCGGGCCGCCGATCAAGGACGGACGGAGTTCTGGGGCAATGACACACCAAGAGCCCACTATCGCCACTATTTTGCGGCTCCTGGCCAACGAGTACGACGGGCCTGTCGATGAGCGCCGGGTGCTTGAGCGGGTGCTTGAGCGTCGGCCTAGCAGTGCCAAAAACCCGTACGCCACCATCCGCGAGCGCCTGCGCTGGGACGGGCTCACTCTCGGCTGGCTGCGGCTCAATCGGGGCCAGCTGGTGCCGCTGCGGATCGCCCTTCTCGGCCTTCGTTTTCGCTGTCTGCCCCGCCCCCGCGATGTGGCCGCTGGTCTGCTCCCAGTTGCCCACCTTCAGCCCTTCGCTGGCCTGCGCAACTACGCCTGCACCCTCCGTGATGCCGCTGGCGCCGCGATCCCCTTCGTCGATCTCGATGCCGACGTCGGGCGTGAGACGGCGCTGCCAGCCTTCGACCTGGCGGCGTGGTACGCCCGAACCGGCTTTGAGCCGGGCGATAGCATCATTGTCACCGTCACCAGCGCGGAACCGCTGGAGCTGCGGATCGAGCGTGAGGAGCGCCTCGCCTTCCGCGATGCCGCCGTCGCCGCTCAGGATGCTGAACTGATCGAGCTGATCGTCGAGCGTGTTCGTCGCTCCCAGGCCGCCCTGGTGCCCTGTGATGAGGTGGTGCTCCCGATCTTCGCCACGGCCTCCTGGCGCAATGGCTACCCCGGCAGCCCCTGGCAGCACCTGGTGCTCCGCGATGGTCGCCTGCAGCTCGTAGACGATATCTTCCTTACGAGCCAGCGCATCGGCTCGCTCCACCTCTTCGGCAATGACGAGGTCTTTGAGCAGACCGAGCGCGGCGAGCGCGATTATCAGTCCAGCGATAGCGCTCTGCTCGCGGAGATCGAGTTGCTGCAGCGCGAGTTGCGCCAGGCCCGCCAGCGCGATGCCGAGGCCGGTCTGTGGAGCGGCCAGGTGCAGCGGGCCTCCGCCGCCTTCGGAAGCGTCGATGGCTCCGGCGGGCGTCGCCCGCTCTTCGGCCTTGATGAGGGCCGCGATGGGGGCGATTGGGCGCTCGATGACGATTGGGACCCCGATGGGATCTTCGCCGAGGACGAGGTGGACATGGACGATCCAGCCACCATCGATGCGGCCCAGCGCCGCATGCTCGAACTGATCCCCCCGGCCGATGCCGCGCGCCTGCGGGATGCCCGCCCCGAGGAGGCCGAGCTGATCATCGCCGGGCATCTGAATATGCTGCTCACGCGGGCCCCGGAGCTCTTCCCGCGCCTGGAGCTCGTGGCGCCCGATGAGGAGCTCGACCCGGCGGCCGAGGCGCTCCTCTCCGGCGACTGGCAGGAAGTCTGGGAGGACGAGTCGGTGGACGATCTGGGCGAGGAGCTCGGCGACGATGAGGTCGGCGATGCCTTTGCCGCCAGCGCGGATCTGATCGGCCAGTTCCACGATTATCTGCTGGAGATGGGCAAGAGCGAGGGTACCGCCCGCGCGCGCGCCCGGGCCCTCCACATCTACGCCGACTTCCTTGCCTCCTACTACGGGCGTACCCTGGCCAGCGGCGACTACGCGACCCTCGATGAGTGCCTCTTTTTCTACTATCCGCGCCGCGTGATGAATACCAGCTCGCGGCAGGTGCGGGAGCTCTGCACTGCGCTCAAGCAGTTCTACGCCTTCTTGCGTCAGCGTGGCCTCGTGGGCGATGAGCGCTTCGCGGAGGCGATCTGGCGACGGCGCGGCCAGGCCGCCCGGGTGGTCGAGCTCTACGAGCGCGTCTCCAGCGAGTCGCCTAGCTTTGAGCTTCTCTTCGAGCGCCTCTTCCTGCCTTACACCGAGTAACGGCACCATGCGCCAGGCACGCCGCAATCGTCGACCCCGCCCGTGGTCTATGGTCCACGGTGTACGGTGCGTGTGAGATGCACCTCGCCCCCCATACGCTGCTCCAGGGCCGCTATCGGGTCCACGCCCTGATCGCCCAGGGTGGGATGGGTGCGGTCTACCGGGCCACCGATGAGCGCCTCGGCAATACGGTGGCCCTGAAGCAGACACTCGTGGTAGACCCGCAGCTGCGGGCCGCCTTCACCCGCGAGGCGCGCCTGCTCGCTGGACTGCATCACCCGGCTCTCCCGGTCGTGAGCGATCACTTCGAGGAGGGTGGCCAGCAGTTCCTGGTGATGCAGTACATCCCCGGCGATGACCTGGCCACGCTGCTGCGGCAGCGGGGTGCGCCCTTTGCCCTGGACGAGGTGCTCCCCTGGGCCGATCGCCTGCTCGATGCTCTGGACTACCTTCACACCAGGCACCCGCCGATTATCCACCGCGATGTAAAGCCACAGAATCTGAAGCTTACCTCGCGCGGCGAATTGATCCTGCTCGATTTCGGGCTGGCCAAGGGTGAGCCGGTCGGCGCGACGACACCGAATCCGAGCCTCTTCGGCTATACGCCCCAGTATGCGCCCCTGGAGCAGATCCAGGGGAGTGGCACCGACGCCCGCAGTGACCTTTACTCCGTTGGCGCGACGCTCTACGAGTTGCTGACTGGTACCCCCGCACCCGATGCTCTCACCCGTGCGACGGCCATGGTTCGCGGCGCGCCCGATCCGCTGGTGCCGGCTCACGCCCTGCGCCCGGAGTTGCCGGCGGCTGTCGGTGAGCTGCTCGGCCAGGCGCTCACCCTCAACCCGTCCCAGCGGCCGCCTTCGGCCAGCGCGATGCGCTCCGCGCTGCGGGCCGCGGTGAGCACGGCGGCTGCCCCCACCGGCGCAACACCACCGGCGCCACACAGCGCCGGCGTGGTGACGATAGCGCGCGCCGCCACGGCAACCGCCCATTCGTCTGCCGCTCCGCCCGTTCAGTTCACGGCCCCCCCGCCCGCCACCTTTCCACGGTCGCGGCCATGGGTCTTCGGTGGGGCCATGGTAGGGCTGCTGCTCATCATCCTGCTCGGGATCGTTGTCTGGCCGGATCGCCCCAGGCGCGCCCCGGTCGTTGTCCCCACCCCGGTGGGCGCCATGCCCGTGAGCACGCCGGCGAGCTCCGACGCGCTGGCCGGCAACAGCCTGGCTGCGCCGGTGCCCCGGGGTGAGCCAGGCACGTTTGGCGGGGGCGAGTTGAGTGTCGTTGAGACCCTGCGTGGGGAGGAGGCGTGGCGCCGGATGTACGCGGCGAACCAGTATAACGCTGTGGCGCCTGAGGGCTACAGCTACCTGCTGGTGCGCCTCGACCTTGCGGCAGGCCCCGAGCCGATGCCCAAGCTCTACCCGCGGCTCGTTGGCACTGGACGGATGCTCTACGCGCCGGAGGGTGTGCCGCCCGAGCCACGCCTTCCCGAGGGTCTCGCCCCCGGCGAAAACGTCGAAGCCTGGGTTCCCTACCTCATCCCCACCGGCGAACAGAGCCTGGTGCTGGTCGTGGACTCGGTAGCCGCGGGTGTGGACCTCGATCCCGTCTTCTTGAGCGTGGATGCGGGTGCCAGGCTGCCGACCGATCCCGAACTGGAGCGGATCGACCCGAACCGGCTGGGCGTCGATCATCGGGAGCCCGCCGCCCCCGGCGAAACGGTCATTACCGAGGATTGGGAGTTGACCGTGCTGGACGCGCTGCGCGGCCCGCAGGTGCTTGAGGAGCTCGTGGCAGCCTATGCGCGTGTAGAGCGCCCGGCGGAGAACCATGAGTATGTGCTCGTCCGGCTGGAAGTGCGCTACATCGGCGCGGGGGGCGCCGTGGGGTATGTATCGGTCGGGCCGTTCAACCTGCGCTCGGTACGCACGACGGTGGACGACCCGGCCGCCAATACGATCGGGCACCCGCCGGTCTATATCTTGCCCCCCGATCGCCCGCACCTCGACGCGAGGCTCTACCCCGGTGGCACCGCCAGCGGCTGGACGGTGATCGAGGTGCCGGCCGGGGACCCGGATGTTGCCCTCGTCTTTACCCCTGGCATTGACCCACAAGGCATCAACACGCGCTACCTCGCTCTGCCCTAGTGGCCTAGCACCCTGATCCGACGGAGTACAGACGCTCCACCGGGGCGTCGCAGCGGGATCGCGATCCAGTGGAAGTACCACGGTGGCCCACCAGGGAGAATCGGGAACCGTCCATCGCCGTCCACCTGCCGCACGCCCATCGACCAACGGGCGCCGCCCACCCGTTGACCACCGGTCGCCGCACGTAGGGCCGTGGGCCACAGCACGCTACAACCCCCGGGGCGCCCCCCGGGACGGTGTTCAGGGGCGGACAGAGTCTGTGTTTGATCGGTGGTTTGCCGCATCTTGATGGACTGTGTTTCCTCGCTCCCAGAGCGGGAGCGGGGGACAAGGAGCGCGGCCCAACGGGACGGCGGCCCCGGGGAGGGTGGGACACGGGGAGACAGGGACAGTGCATCAGAATGGCCAGCGATCACGCGTATGATTACCTACACCATCTCCATGCCCGCGCCTCACTCGCATCTGTTCCACGTGACCATCGAGGTTGATGGAATCGACGGCGAGAGCATCGAGTTCATCCTCCCTTCGTGGACCCCCGGCTCATACATGATCCGTGAGTACGCGCGGCATGTGCAGGGCTTCGGGGCCTGGGCCGATGGCGCGGGTGAGTTGCCCTGGCGCAAACGCGCCAAGGACGCCTGGTGCGTCGAGATTGGCGCTGCGCGGCAGGTGGTGGTGAGCTACCAGGTGTATGCCAACGACCTGACGGTGCGAACGAGCCACCTGGACGGCACCCACGGCTACTTCAACGGCGCCTCGGTCTTTATGTATGTGGCCGACCGCAGCGACGAGCCGCTGCGGTTGCAGGTGGATGCGCCGGAGGCGTGGGTGGTAACCACGGCGCTAGACGCGGCCGATGCTGCGGCAACCGGCGCTCGCCCCGTTAGCCGGCCAGTGCCAGGTGTCCGGCGCTGGTCGTTCCAGGCCGAGAACTTTGATCAACTGGTGGACTCGCCGGTGGAGTGTGGCACCCACCGGTTGCTCTCATTTGAGGTGGACGGCATCCCGCACCGCCTGGCGATCTGGGGGCGCGGCAACGAAGATGAGGCCCGCCTGCGCGCCGACACACAACGGATCGTCGAGGTGCAGCGCGACTTCTTTGGCGCGTTGCCCTACCGCCACTATACCTTCATCCTCCACCTGACCGATGGGCGCGGCGGGGGCCTTGAGCACCGCAACAGTGTCACCAACCAGCTGGACCGCTGGAGCTTCCGGCCCGAGCGCAGCTACGAACGCTACCTGTCGCTTACCTCCCACGAGCTCTTCCACGCCTGGATTGTCAAGCGGCTCCGACCAGCGCCGCTTGGCCCCTTCAACTACCGGGCCGAGAACTACACGCGCTTACTCTGGCTGATGGAGGGCGGCACGAGCTACTACGACGAGTTGCTGCTCGTGCGGGCCGGTCTGCTGAAGCCCGAGCGCTACCTGGAGCGCCTGGCAGAGAAGATCGTGGCGCTGCAGAGCCAGCCTGGCCGCCTGCTCCAGAGTGTGGAGCAGAGCAGCTTTGACGCCTGGATCAAGCTGTACCGGCCTGACGAGAACAGCGCCAACTCAAGTATCTCCTACTACCTCAAGGGCGCCCTCGTCTGCCTGTTGCTCGACATGGAGCTCCGCGCCCGCAGCGGCGGGTCCCGCTCGCTCGACGACCTGCTGCGTCTGCTCTATGCGCGCTACCCGGCCGAGGGCCCGGGGATTCCCGAGGAGGGCGCGGTGCTGGCGGCGGCGGAAGAGTTGGTGGGTGAGCAGGGCAGCGCCCTGCGGGACTTTTTCCGGCACTACGTGGCGGGCACCGAGGAACTTGACTACGCCCGTGGCCTGGCGACCGTGGGCCTGGAGCCGCGCTGGCATCGCCGGGGGCCCGAGGCATGGCTGGGCATGAGCCTCAAGCGCCAGGGCGAGCGCACGCTGGTGGCAGCGGTGCGGGCCGATGGACCGGCCTATGCGGCGGGTGTCTACGCCGACGACGAGTTGCTGGCGCTTGATGGGTGGCGGGTGAACGAGGAGCGGCTCCAGGCACGGCTGGCCGAGCGGGCGCCTGGTGAGACGGTGCGTCTCAGCCTTTTCCGTGGCGACGCCTTGCTGGAGGTTCCGGTCTCGCTCGGCTCCGCCCCGCCCGACGCGCTGCAGCTCACGCCCGTGGAAGCGCCAGACGATGGGCAGCGATCAGCGTACCGGAGTTGGCTGGGCCTTTAGGCAAGGGGACAGGGCCACGGCAGCAGCAAACCCTGGATGCGCCCAGGATGAGAATGAAGTGCTCGCGGCTATGGGCCAGGTTCACCTCAGATCCGCTCAACCTCGATCGTGCGGGCCATGCGGCGATCGAGGGCGTGGATCGTGTTGCCGAGGCGCACCGTCAGCGGGCCATCGAAGGGGGCGCTAGCCGTCACCTCGACGGTCGCGCCGGGCACCAGGCCGAGATCAGCCAGGTAGCGCAGCCGTTCACCGCTCTGGTCGCGCACGCGGAGCACACGGGCGCACTCGCCGATGCTCAGATCGGCCAGCCGCACATCGTCCGAGGTGGGCAACTGGCCCTCCAGAGTGGGGATGGGGTCCCCGTGAGGGTCGAAGGTAGGGTGACCGAGGCGGTCGGCGATGCGGGCCTCGAGCTTCTCGCTGATATGGTGTTCGAGCTTCTCGGCCTCCTCGTGGACCTCGTCCCAGCTGTAGCCGAGGGCCTCGACGAGGTAGAGCTCGAGCAGGCGGTGGTGACGGATCACTTCGAGGGCGACACGCTCGCCGGCCGGTGTAAGCAGCACCCCCTGGTAGGGCGTATGCTGGACGAGGTTCATCTCGGCGAGCTTCTTGACCATGCCGGTGACCGATCCCGGCTTCGATCCGCGCTGTTCACCGAGGAGTGAGGTAGTGACGGCCCCATGCTGCTGCTGGAGCATATAGATCGCCTTGAGGTAGTCCTCAATGGCGGGTGTGATGCGGCTCTGGTCCTCGGATTCGGGCATCGGGTGGTCTCCTCCCTCGGCGCCGGCCGCCGGGCCGCAGCGCATCTGCACAACTTTACCATAGGCCCTGGGCCGCCTGCAACCGGGCATTGCCACGCGGGCGCGCCCGTGCTATCCTCTCTCGTGAGGGGCATCCGCCATGGGGCGGTGCCCCGCCTGCTGTGCTGAGGGTGTCCACGATGACGATCACTGACCGTATGCTCACGGGCGCCATCGCCAACAACCCGGCCAACTATGCCGGCGACGGCGAGTGGCGCTACTCGATCCCCCACCGGGTGCTCTACTTCAGCAAAGCCACCGAGCCCGATCCGAAAGACAACGAGCCCTACTTCGCGCTCCCCTCGCTCAATCCGGATGGGTCACAGCGTATGGAGCAGGCGTTCCGGGCCTTCATTCGGCGCCGCTGGCCGCCAAGCCGCCAGCGCGAGCTCGAGCGCTTTGCCGAGAAGCGCGGCTGGAACCTGGCGATGGAGCTGAAGTACGGCGGTGGAGCCCTCGAGGACCGCGAGGCCGAGGAGTGGCAGTACGTCGTCAACCGCGAGTTGCAGCGCCTCGCCAGCGAGGTGCGAGCGCGGATCGCGGAGTTGGAGGCGGAGCGCGCGCGTTAAGGTGGGGCTACGCTTCGTCATTCTCCGTACCGATGCCCCCGCCCCGCCCCGGCGTGTGTGGCCGAACGATGGTGTTGTTGAGCATGCTGTATGTACGGCGTGGCGAACGTCCCTGCACAGGACGCCCCCGCGCCCTCCAGCAGTCTGCCCCAGGGCGGGCAACGCGCGGCACGGCGTGGATGGGCCAGGCGTTACACTGCCGAACGCGGTGGGGCGTGTCCCTCCGGGGTCACGCCTTCTTCCCGGATCACGATCGTGTGGGCGAAGCCAGCGATACGGTACGTGGCGCTGATGGTGAGGTGGTAGCGCCCGGATGGCGCGGCGCCGAGCGGGATCTCGGCCTCGGTTGCTTCACCATCGGTCGTTGCGCTGCCCACAGCGGGGCCGGCCTCCAGGTCGAAGATCACACTCACCGGCCGGGCACCGGGGCCATAGCTCCAGCGCAGCCCCGCGTAGTAGGGGCCCACACCGCTCACCCCGGTAAGGCGCGCGCCACGTGGGCGCGCTGGCACCAGCGACACACGGGCCAGCCAGAGGAGCGCGGCGGCCCACGCCCCGTACCAGGTGGCGCGCCGTAGCGTTGGTCGTCGCATCGGCTCACTCCTCATCAGAGTCTACCGCCCCACCATCGCCACGGGGTAGGACGATCACGCGCCGTGCCGGATCGGCACTGGGCAGGTAGAGCGTAATCACATTGCCGACGATCCCCACCAGCGCCGCCCCGGTCTCCTCGATGAGCGTGCTGGCGAGTTGCTCGCGCTGGTCTTTGTGCTCCAGCAGGCGCACCTTAATCAGCTCGTGAGCGGCGAGCTCGGCAACGACCTTGGCGAGGAGTGGCTCGGTGAGGCCCTGCCGGCCAAGCATGACGGTGGGCTTGAGCGGATTGGCGAGCTTGCGCAGATAGCTTCGCTGCGCTCTGGTCAAGAGGGTCATGGGGGCATCCTAAACTATCGTCATTTCTTAACAGGGTTGAGCCGGCTGCGGAGGGCTCGAGCGCGCCAGAACCCCATCCGCTTGCGGCGCTCCGGCTCCTGGCGCTCGGCGCTCGCGCTAGCGCGGCGCCGGATCGTGGGGGGCGGGGAGCCGGGCCCCACGCGGGTAGCGGCCACGGAGATCATTCAGACGAACAGTGAGCACATCGCGCAGGTTGCGCAGCGAGTCGCGCACGGGGCTGACTTTCGTCTCGGTGCCGTACTGCCAGCGCACCGGCACCTCGGCGATCCGGTAGCCGAGCTTGCGGGCGAGGAAGAGGAGTTCGACATCGTAGGCGGTGACGGCGGCGCCGCGCACGATCGGGGCATCGTCGCCGTAGATGCGCACGCGCTGGAAGAGGTCGTGGGCCACGGCGCGCGGCATGGCCTTGAAGCCACACTGGGTATCCTCGATGCCGCGCAGGGCGACAAGGTGAATGATCGCGTTGAAGACGCGGCCCATCACATGGCGGTACCAGGGCTCACCCTCGCGGGTCGCACCGGCGCCCTCGCGCGAGCCGATCGCCAGCTCATAGCCGGCGCGCAGGCGGGCCTCGAGCTTGGGCCACTCCTCGATCGGCACGGCCAGATCGGCGTCGCAGAGCAGCACCAGCTCGCCGGTGGCGGCGAGCGCGCCGGCCCGCACGGCAAACCCCTTGCCACGATGGTCGCGGCGGAGCAGTTGCACGCCCGGCTGGCCAGCGGCCACGGTGGCGGTCCCATCCGACGAGCCGTCGTCCACCACGATCACCTCGCTGCGGAAGGGCTGCCGGGCAAGGTAGGCATCGATGCGGGCGAGCGTCTCGGGAAGGCGCCGCTCCTCGTTGTAGGCCGGGATCACAATCGAAAGGTACGGCGCGTCGTCGGGCACGGTAGGCGGTCCTTTGGGCCAGGGCATCGGCAGGGGCGATGCCACCGGCGCACGACAGAAGGGCTCAGAACGAGAGGGTCTCCCCGGGTCGTAGCAGGGCACGCTTGCGCCAGAAGCGGGGGAGCGCGCGGAGCGCAGCCACCTGGCCGCGCAGGCGGGCGCGGGCCGCAGGCTCGCGGAGGTGGCGCAGGCTGTGGGCGGCAAAGCCGAGCTGCGAGGCGAGGAGGGCTGGCCAGAAGCGCCGCGCGAGCGGCGCGGGCATATTTTTAACCCAGACAAGCGCGAAGTTGCGCCCACAATAGTAGCTGGCGAGCGTCCCGCCGCCGGTGGCGCTCAGGCGGTGGTACACCACAGCAGTGGGTACGAAGATCGTACGCAGGCCACGCCGCCGCGCCCGCAGGTTCAGATCGACATCCTCGCAGTACATCACCAGGTCCTCGTCGAAGACGCGCCCGCCCTCGGCGAGCAGGTCGAGGGCGCTGCGGCGGTAGGCGGCGGCGCCTGCACAGGGCCCGAAGACTTCGCTCACCGCGTCGTACTGGCCGCGATCGCGCTCCCAGACCCCGCGGCTCCCGGGCTCGCCATTGGGGCGATAGAAGTCGCCAGCCGAGTGGAGATGGTCGCGACGGTCGAAGAGGCGCAGTTTGCTGGCCGCGAAGGCATAGCCGGGGTGGCGATCCAGCGCGCCCACGAGCTCGGCAAGCCAGGTGCGCTCGGCTTCAGTGTCGTTGTTCAACAGCACAACGTAGGGCTGCGCAGTCGCGGCGATGCCGGCGTTCACGGCGGCGGCCAGGCCCCGGTTGCGCGGCAGGCTCAGCAGCCGCGCCTCCGGGTAGCATTCGGCGAGGAGCGCACGGGTCTGATCGGTTGACCCATCGTCAACCACGGTCACACAAAAGTCGCGCCGGGTCTGGGCGCGCAGCGCATCCAGGCAGGTAGGCAGGAGGGCCGCGCCGTTATAGGTGGGGATGATGATGTCGATCATTGCGAGCCTATACCGGGCCGATCGCCAGTCTCTGGCCCCGGGCTGCTACGCCCGGCTCTCTGCCGCCGACACTCCCAGGTAGGCCGCGAGGGCCTCGCCCCAGGGCCGCAGCGAAATGCCGAGGGCCGCGCCGGCGTAGTTGGCCAATGGCGTAAACGGCGGCGGGGTACTGGCGCGCTGAAAGTCGGCGAGGCGAATGGGGGTGATCGGAACGCCGGCATAGCCAGCGAGGCGCAGGATCTCCCGCGCGAAAGCGAAGCGTGAGCAGTGCCCCTCATTCACCAGATGGTAGGTGCCGTACTGTTCGGTGGCTACCAGGCGGGCCAGGGCCTCGGCGACATCCGCAGCATAGGTGGGGCTGCCCACTTCATCGTCCACCATGCGCAGCCCGCCGGCGGGCGGATCGGCGGCGAGGCGCAGAACAGTGCGCACAAAGTTGCGCTCGCCACCGAAGAGCCAGGCCACGCGCACGATATAGTACTGGTCGAGCGTCTCGCGCACGGCCATCTCACCGGCCAGCTTGGAGCGGCCGTAGGCGTTGATGGGGCGCGGCTGGTCGTACTCAGCGTAGGGGTGCGTGGCATCGCCAGGAAACACCTCGTTGGTGCTGATATAGACCAGCGCCGCGCCAAGGCGCCGGCAGGCGAGCGCGACATACTTGGTGCCGAGGGCGTTGATCCGGTAGGCGTGCTCGGGGTCACGGGCGCAAGCATCAACGTTGGTGAAGGCAGCCGGGTGGATCACGAGGTCGGCGCTGGTGGCAACCACCTGCGCCACAGCGGCGGGGCTCCCGAGCTCGAACGAGTCGTGGCCCAGGGCGACGATCTCGTGTCCCGGGCCAAGGGCTTTCTGCAAGGCGCTCCCGAGCTGCCCATGCGCCCCGGTAATTGCGATCCGCACGCCCAACCCTCCTGATAACCTGGCCGCGCATCCGCGTGGCCCACTCCGAGGTGCAAGAGTAGCAGAAGGGGTTGCAGGCGTCAAACGCTTGGTCTTCGCTCAGGCCGGGGGCTTCGTAGGTGGCTGGACGCTGGATGCGGCGGAGGTAGTGTGCATGCCCGCTTCGCCCGTGCCTGGACGGAAGGCCAGGCTCTTGCCCACGGCGAGGCGCCAGGGCGAGCTCGCGCCCTCGCCTCGCTTCTGGATGAGTCGGGTATAGATGCCAGGTGAGCCGCCGTCCACGGGCGGAAAGCACTGGCCGAGAGGCGTACCCGTCTTCTGGTGGGCCGTGGCTGCACGCGAAACGGCAGCCCCCGGTGCCAGTGGTGCGCGACGAGCGACGCTACCGCGCTGGCCTAGAGCACAGCAGTGCAGGTGTCCGGCAGGTGACGTGCTGCGCGGCACACGCTCAGGCAGTGCCCGTAGCAGGCCAGCCGGACCAGGCCCGGCTCGCCGTGGCTGCCGGAGGCATCAAGCCCTGGCAGAATCAAGACAGCGGCCCCGCGAATACACTGGCCATTCCAACAGGGCAAGGGCAATCTGGCCCTGGTCGGAGAGCATACCGCATGTGGTGTCCTTCAGCTAGCGTCGATCGCGGGCGGCGTGAGGCCGTGGCCCCCAACTGGCTTTGTGACGACGTGCTCGCCGAATGAGGCGATCAGTGGCCTGCCGCGCGCAATCGCCGCCTGCACTGCGGGTAAGGCGAGCGAGGCCCGGTGATGCTCCTCGCTCTCCCAGACCTCGGTGATCCAGAGTGCGTCGGCCTCGGTCAGGTCGCAGGCGACGACGTAGCTCAGGCAGCCGGGCATCTCCGCCGCTCCCTCCAGCAAGATGGTGATCAGCGCCTTGCGCTGCCCCGGCACGGCCAGCATCTTCCCAATCAGCCCATACATACGCTGTTCCCTCGTTTCGAGGCGATGGCTCGCCGCTCGCAGAGTCGGCCGATCAACCACTGCCTGTTGATCTTCAGGGGCGGACAGAACGTCTGGTCGGAGCCGTGGTTCACGGCGTTGGGACACGCTCCTGGCCATCACCCCCGCTTGCGCGGGGGTAGGCCCCCGGCTCCCAGAGCGGGAGATGAGGAACGTAGCCCGTCAGGATGCGGCAAACCGCCGAGCAACAGATTCTGTCTGCTCCTGAACCCGTTGATCGGCGGGGTGGCTTTCCGTCTGCCCCACTATAGCACACACGAGGGCGACATTGTGCACGGATGTTCTGGGTTCTCGCCGTAGAGTCGAGGCTGAATCTGGCCTGCCCGCTGTGTGCAGTGCCCAACTTGCGCATGAGACTCGCGAAGACCCGGGCCATGTCGCGGTTCACGCGGCTGACCGAGGCTCCGAGGGGTAGCCGACACTGGAGGGGAAGCGCTCACCCGGCCCTTCGCCGCGCATCTCCCGAAGAACACAACTGCTGGTACGAAAGCGTGTCCACGCCTCAGTGCCGCCTCTGCACAAGATGCCGCTGAGTTACCGTGGAGGCAAGATACGTCTCTACAGCCACAGGGTCGAATCGCTCAGGGGAAAAGGCGGCCAGGTTCATGCGTGGCCGGCCATCGATCACCATGTCCGCCAGCAGTTCGCCGACCACCGGGTTGTAAGCGAAGCCGCCAGAGTGAAACGCGACGGCGAGGTAGAGCCCCGGCAGAGCGGCGACGGGTCCGACTACGGGCTCTCCATCCATTGAGAACGAGATGAGGCCCACTCGCTCCTCCTGCCAGGGTGCTCCTGTCAGGGTTGGCACCAATCTGCCGAAGCGCGAGCCCAGCCCCTCCCGCAGCGCTGTGGGGGCATCGACTCCCTCAAGCCGAAAGCTCAGGTCGGTGACCTTGATCTCCTCTCGATCCAGAGCCTCGACGCCGGCGAGCAGCCGCCCCCCACTGGCCGGGCGGATATATCCCCCGAGCGGGTTGGCGTTGATCGCGGGCAGGGCGGGCGGCTCGGCCAGTGGGGCAGTGAGGTAGCGCTGGTGGACGACCGTCTTGACCGGTGGGCGAACGCCGTCGCGCGATCCGAGGGCCAGCGTCCAGGCGTAGACTGCGTAGATCACCGCGTCAGCCTCGATGCTGTCGTCGGCCAGGCGCACGCCGCAGGCGCGGCCGCCTTGTAGCAGCAGGCCTTCTGCCATAGTGCCCTCGCGTATCTCGACGCCCAGCTGGCGGCAGCGCCGGACCAGGGCGGGAAGATACTCGTCAGGCTCACTGTAGCCACCGTGCGGGTCGAAGAGGCCGATCTGCTCATCGGGGGGGGTAAGGGCTGGCCAGCGGAGGCGGATCTCAGCCGCAGACAGGATCTCGAAAGGGGCGCCCAGGCGTTCGTAGAGCGGCAGGAGCGCCTGCCGTTCCCGCCAGGATGGGGCGTCAAAGAGGTTGAGACAGCCCACATCCCGAAAGCGGTAGCCCTCCAGTTCGTCAGAGAGCTCGCGGAACAGAGCAAGGCTGCGCTTGCGCGCGAGCACGCCTGTCTCGCTCCAGAGCAGACCGGTGATGATACCGGCCGCCCGGGAGCTGGAGCCGGCTCCCACCCACTCCTTCTCGACTACCACGACCCGGGCGGCGCCACGGCGGGCGAGGTGGTAGGCCGCGCTCAGGCCCGTCACCCCGCCTCCTACGATCACGACTCGGAGACCCATCGGTCACCTCCTGCTCACTACCACGCCGTCCAGCCACCGTCGACGAGCAGGTTCTGGCCGGTAATGTAGGCACCGGCGTCGCTGGCCAGGAGCACCACGGCGCCCTTAAGGTCCTCGGGGCGCCCCATGCGACCGGCGGGCGTCCTGGCCTCGAGGCGCGCGATAAACTCGGGCAGCTGGTTGTGGGTCTCGGGCTTGGGGAAGGGGCCGGGGCTAATCGTGTTGACCCTGATACCATCGCGGGCCCAATAGACCGCCAGGTGACGGGTGAGTTGGACCACTCCGCCCTTGAGGGCATGGTAGTTGGGCGGGCTATTGACCGGCAGGTCGGTGTAGGCATCAGGGTAGCTCCCGACCACGCCATACATGCTGGCGATGTTGATGATCGCGCCGGGGCTGCGCCGGTGCTGCAGGTGCCGTGCGATCTCGCGGGCGAGCAGGAAGTAGGCGGTCACCCCGGTGTGGTAGGCCCGGTCAAAGTCCTCGGCGGTGGCGCTGTCGATCGAGGGGGCCGTGCCACCGTAGGCATTGTTGACCAGCACGTCTACCCGGCCGAGCCGCCCGACCACCTCGGCCACAAAGCCGGGGATGGCGTCGGTGTCGGACTGGGCGAGCGCGAGGCCAAGGTGGCCCGCGCCGGGGAGGCTGGCCGCGAAGTCGGCGGCCTGCCCACCATCGCGGCTGGTGACTACCAGGGTGGCGCCGGCCTCGGCGAGAGCCCGGCTCATGGCCGAGCCGAGCCAACCGCAGGCGCCGGTGACGATCGCCACCCGCCCACGCAGATCGAATAGGGTGCTGACCGGACGTTCTGTGAAATCCATAGCTGTGTTCCTTACCGCTTGCTCGGCGGCAGCTCGGCGGGCGGGTCGAGGGGGAAGATCGGGCGGCTCAGGCGTCGGTAGGGGAAGCGACCCAGGTTCGCGCTGCACAGACCGGCGGTGTCCATCTCAACAACTCCTGCGGCAATGGGCAGGTAGGCGGCCCGGTAGGCCACGGCTGACTTGACGACGATCAGCTTTTGGGTCTCGGGGACGACCCCCACCCCTCGTAGCTGGGCCAGATCGAAGGGAGGCGTCTTGCGCTCCGTCAGCACGATGTTCACCCCACCCGCTTGCAGCCAGACTGTGCGCCCCATGCTGATGGTGTCGCCATAAAACGCAGCGAAGTGGTTGGCTTTCAGCTCGCAGGGGAAGGTTCCGTCGCTCAGGCGGCGCACCACGCCGCGCACGCGCACGGGGTCGCCGTGCCAGCGATCTATCTTGCCGCCGACCGTGAGCTCCAGCTCGGCGCCCAGGCCCACCTCCCAACACGCTGCCACCGCCGCCGGGTCGGCGAGGACGACAGCTCCCTCCTCGACCTGCGCGTTGAGCATGGCCCGCAGCGCATCGGTGCCGTCGCCGGGGGTGCCACCACCGATGTTGTCGGCCGAGTCGACCAGGATGATCGGCCGGCCGGGCGTGGCCAGGGCGCGCCGCACCGCCTCATCGGGCGGGTAGTGCGTGGGCAGGGCCGCGTCGCGATGGGCCACCAGCAGTGCCGCGAGCTCATCGGCGTAGCGGCGGGCCAGGCCAGGATCGCCGTCGGTCGTCACGATTATGCTGGCACCTGTGTCAGGTGTGTCGGCGTAGGCGAAGCCGCCCATCACGCAGATCGCCAGCACGCGCGGGTCCGCCCGCAGCTCGACTGCGCGCCGGTGCGCTGCTTCTAGCGGCAGATCGTCGGTGCCGGTAGCCTGGGGCGCCAGCAAGAGCCCTGGCCGGGCGATGGCTGTCGCCGGACGCAGGCCATCACGGAGCAGGCGCGCCAGGATGATGGCGGCGTCGATGCCCCGCTCGTAGGAGTCGATATGCGGATTCGTATTGAAAGCGACCAGCACGTCGGCGATGGCGACCGTCCGGTCGCTGATATTGCCGTGCATGTCAAGCTCGACGACGATCGGGGTTGTCGGCCCGACGAGCCCGCGCACTTGGGCCAGCAGGTCGCCCTCAACGTCCTCCTCGCCCTCCGCGACCATGGCGCCGTGGAGGGCCAGTAGCACGCCGTCGAGGGGCCTGGCAGCGGCCAGGCGTCCCAGCAGTTCGTCGCGCAGGGCGGCGTAGGCCCCTGCGGTGACGGTGCCTCCGGGCATCGCCGCCGCGTAAAGGGTGGGCATGGCGAGCAGGCTGGCGGCCTCGCACCCCGCGAGTATGCCACCGATGCCAGACCTGGTGCCGCCCATCGCCTGCGGCAACTCGTCACCACCGTAGCGGGCCTGGGTCTCGAACTGCCCCAGATCGGTGGGGGGCGTTACAAAGGTGTGGGTCTCGTGGACGATCCCGCCCACAGCGACCCGTGGCCGGGCACTCATTGGTTATCCACCTCGGTGAGGGCATCGTCGAGGGCCGCGATGGTGCGCTCGACATGGGCGTACGTGTGGGCGGTCGAGATGTACCAGATCCCGCGGTCGAGGACGCGCACGCCGCGCCTCAGGAGGGCCACCTTGAGTCGCCCGTAGCGCTCCTTGTCACAGTGCTGGATGTAGTCGCGGTAGTCGCTGATGGCGCTCAGCTCGGTGAATGCGAGGTGGAAGGCGGTTGGGAGTCCCTGGACAAGGAGCGGGACGCCGTGCCGGCTGGCCAGCTCGCGGACCCCATCGATCAGGGCCGAGCCGATCTCCTCCATGTGGCGGTAGGCTGCACCGTCATCGCGCTCAAGCTCTGCCAGGGCGGCGGCGGCGGCGGCCATCGAGATCACATTGCCGTTGAAGGTGCCGGAGTGGTTCACGTCGCGGGTGAGTCGCTCCATGTGGTCGCGTCGCCCCACCAGGGCGGCCGTCGCGAAGCCGCCCGCCATAGCCTTCGCGAACGTGGCGAGGTCGGGGGTTACGCCGAAGCGTCCCTGGGCGCCGGAGATGCCCAGGCGGAACCCAGTGATGGTCTCGTCCATATAGAGCAGGGCGCCGTGCTGGTCACAGAGGCGGCGCAGGCCCTTCAGGAATGCCGGGGCCGGGGGGATGGCGCCGGTGTTGCACATCATCGGCTCTGTCATCACGGCGGCTATCTCGTGGCCGCGCTCGGCGAAGAGTTGCTCAACCAGGGCCAGGTCGTTCCAGGGCAGCAGCAGGTAGTCCCCGAGCACGCTGCTGGTCTGCCCGGCGCTCGAGAGGCGCAGCTGCGGCGACTCGCGGGGGCCTAGCTGATCGATGGGCGTGGCTGCGTTGAGCAGGACGTTATCGAACCAGCCGTGGTAGTGCCCCTCAAAGCGCAGGATCAGCGTTCGGCCAGTGATGGCGCGGGCCAGCCGCATGGCTGCCTGGACGAGCTCGGAGCCGCTCAGACCGAAGCGGCAGTGCTCGGCGCACGGGATCAGGCGCACGAGGGCCTCGGCGACCTCGATCTCAAGCTCGTGCTGGCCAGCGAAGAGTTGGCCCCGCCGCATGGCGCGCTCCACCGCGTCGAGCACGGCGGGGTGGGAGTGCCCGAGGATCATGGGGCCCTGGCCGAGCACATAATCGATATACTCGTTGCCGTCAACGTCGGTGATTATGGCCCCCGCTGCCCGTGCGAAGAAGAGCGGGAACGGGCGCTCGCCGGCGCGCACGTTGCTGGTCACGCCTCCCGGAATCGAGTTGCGGGCGCGCTCCAGCAGCCGCCATGACTCGGCCCAACTAATCATAGGTCGTCCTTTCCTGGCTCTCTGGGAACCGCCGTGACAGCCACGAGATGTAGTCGTTGCAGCGCAGAGTCAAGCCCGGGACTATCGGGCGCGTGGGCCGGCTTGCTACATGCCTGCCTCGGCCGGCACGGCCAGCACAAAGGCGACGGTATCCCCTGCGAAGACCCGGGGCTGGGTCCGCACCAATAGCACCCGGCCGGAACGCGCCGCCCTCACGACGGCCAGGGTGGTCCCGTCCGGGTGGCGCACGCTGCCAAGTGGCTGGCCAGCCGCGACCGGCTGCCACAGCTCTACCGCCGGCACAAATAGCCCCGAGCTCGGGCTAGGGTGATCGAGTTGGAGGTGCCCCGAGCCCGCGCTATCGTCCTCGATCAGCAGGCGGGCCTCCCGTGGGTAGTCGCCCTGCAGCACGCCCAGCAGGGCCAGCAGGTTGCTGAGGCCCCAGCGGGCCCTGGCGACATCTGCGGGTCGGGCCCGCCCCTCGCCGCGTAGCTCGATGTAGATCGCGGGCACGTTGCGGTCGGCCGCCGCTGAGAGCGTGCGCCCGGGCAGGGGCGAGGTGCCCCAGACCAGATCCAGCCCGAAGGCTACGGCCGCCGCCCGCTGACGCTCGCCCACCGCGTCGGGCCTGAGCATGTACCCGGCCAGTTCCTGGATCGCGTAGGCGTTGCCACCGGCGTGCAGGTCGGCGTAGAGATCGGCTATGGGGAGCAGGTGGGCCTGGAAGGCGTGGGCCAGGCGCTGCGATGGCCCGCCGTCCGGGCTGCCCGGAAAGACCCGGGCCAGGTTCAGGTGATCCCAGGCGCCCTCGCGCGTGGCGGCAGCAAAGGCCGGCCCGTTGAGCACCGGCACTCCGACGAACGAGCCGGCCATCTCCTCAGTGTTGAGTTCGTCGAAGAGATCCTGGATGGCGATGACGCCCTCGTACTCATCGCCGTGGACAGCGCCGGTGGCCAGCAGGGTCGGCCCGGGCCGGCGTCCGCGAGCCACGAGGACTGGCACTGCGAGGGGCTGCCCGTCCGGAAGGGTGCTCACGAGCAGATGCAGCCGCCGCTTGAGTCCGGGCGGGCAGCGGTGGAGGTGAAAGTCGGCGATCGGAAGGCGTTCGGCGAGGCTCCACATAGGGTCTTCCTACAGGTAGCCGTGGCGTCGCAGCACGGCGGCCACACGCTCCTCCTCGGCGGCGGTGAAGCTGTGCAGTGGCTCGGCGACAGTGGTGTGGGCGATCACGCCCTGGAGCTTCAGGCCTGCCTTGAAGCCCCCCAGGGCCGAGGCGCTGGGCGAGTAGCCGGGGTCGCCCTGGGCGATCAGCTCGCAGAAACAGGCGAGCAGACGCTCCTGTACAGCCGCCGCGGCGGACCAGTCGCCGGCGCGGGCGAGGTCGTAGAGTCGCACATACTCGGTGGGGAGGACGTTGGCCAGCCCCGGCACGCTGCCGTGAGCGCCCATGTGCAGGCATGAGTCGACGATCAGCTCCGAGCCGGTGAAGGCGCGGAAGGGCAGGTGGCGTGTTCGCATCAGCACCTCGCGGAAGCCGTGGAAGTCGCCGCTGCTATCTTTCAGGCCGCAGATCGTGCCCTCCTCAGCCAGGGCGGCCACGGTGGCAGGCTCGAGCTTCACATTCACCGCCCCGGGCACGTCGTAGGCCAGGATCGGTAGCTCGACGGCGGCCCTCACGGCTCGGAAGTGCGCGATCAGCTCGCGCTGGCTCGCCCGGTAGTAATAGGGTGGCGCGAGTACCAGGGCGTCGGCCCCGGCGGCCCGTGCCATCAGGCCGTTCTCGATGCAGCGGCGGGTTGAGGTGTCGAAGATGCCAGCGAGGATGGGGGTCTGGCCGCCTGCAGCCGCTACGGCCGTCTCCAGCATCAGGCGCCGCTGCTCGGCTGTGAGGACGGCGAGCTCGCCGGTTGAGCCGAGCACGAAGAGGCCGTGGACGCCGCCTGCGAGCTGGAAGGCCACCAGGCGGCGCACCGACTCGACGTCCACTGCCCCATCGGGGGTGAGCGGTGTACAGATGGGTGGGATGATCCCGTGCATGTCCGTAGGGTCAAACACCGTCTCTCCTTTGGGGCAAGCCTCTGCTTAGTGCGTGGCGGTCGCCGGTCTGTGCAAGGACCTGGGCCACGATCTCCAGGCCGACCAGTTCGTTCCAGGTCGTGAGCAGCCGCCGGGTGACAGGTCAGACCGTCTCGTCGCTCATGGGGCGCCCGTTGAAGCGTGTGGCCGGCACGATGTGCAGGCCATGCCGTGTCGCCGAGCATCACGGTTGCGTCGAAGACCGAGATGACGGCCCGCTCGGGCGGGAAGAGCTCGCCGTGAATCCGGACGCTGTGCTGGTGCTCCATCGGCCCTCAGTAGCTCAGGAAGCCGCCGTCGACCAGCCAGGTTGCGCCTGTGACGAACGCAGCCTGATCGCTGGCGAGAAACGCCACGACGGCACCAACCTCCTCCGGCGAGCCGCGGCGGCCGAGGGGTGTGACGCGGAAGAAGCGGCCTGAGGCCCCGTGGCTGGCTGCGTCGGCCACCACGCTGTGGCTCGCCGCCGTGTCGATGTCGCCGGGGGCCACCGCATTCACGCGAATGCCGTGGGGCGCCAGTTCGATCGCGGCGGTCTTGGTGAGCCCGTCAAGGGCGGCCTTGGCGGCGCAGTAGGGCGCGGCGTGCTCCTGGGCGGCGTACTGGGCGACCGACGAGATGTTGACGATGCTCCCGCCGGCCCCCCGGGCCACCATGTGCCGCGCGGCCTCCTGGGTGCAGATGAAGGCGCCGTTCAGGTTGACCTCGATCACCTCGCGCCAGTGCTCGTCGCTCTCTTCCAGGAAGGGCCGCGGGGCGGCGGTCGTGCCGGTGAGCGCCGCGTTGTTGATCAGCACATCGACGGGGCCGAGCCGGCGGGCAGCCTCGTCGATCAGGGCGCGCACTTCCTCGCGGTGGCGCACGTCACACCCGAGGCCGAGGGCCCTGGCGCCCTCCGCCCGCAGCCCGGCGGCCGCCTCCTCCGCCACGGCGGCCCGGAGCTGGGCGATCACTACCGCAGCGCCCTCGGACGCGCAGCTGCGGGCAATGCCCAGACCGATGCCCGTGCCGCCGCCCGTAACCACCACCACCTTGCCCGCAAGTTTGCCGCACATCACTGCCTCATCCGCTCGCCGCAAGGGCCAGAATCTGCTCGACCTGGATTCGCTCCACGGCGTGGCCCTCGGCCATCCGCTGTGCCGCCACCATATCTTTGAAGCCCACCCCCGTCAGCCAGCAGGCCACCGTCTCGTCTCCTCGCAGCCGCCCGCTCGCGAGGTCGGCCCTGACGGCCGCCAGGGCCGTCGCGGCCGCGGGCTCGGCGAAGATGCCCTCGGCGGCGGCCAGTTCGGCCTGGGCGCTGTAGGTTGCCTCGTCGGGCACTGCGACAGCCCAGCCGCCTGACTCGCGGAGGGCGCGCAGCGCCAGGTCGCCGTCGGGCGGTGCGGTGAGCTGGATGCCCGAGATGGCGCTCTCGCAGCCGGCGATCGGGGCTACCGGCCTGCCGGCTGCCCAGGCCTGCACGATCGGGTCACAGCCCTGCGCCTGTACGGCCACCATGTGGGGTAGTCGGTCGATCAATCCTGCCGCCCGCCACTCGATGAACCCCTTCCAGGAGGCGCTGAGTAGTCCGCCACCGCCGACGGGGATGTAGACCACATCGGGTGGGCGCCCGCCGAGTTGCTCGCAGACCTCGTAGCTGATCGTCTTGGCCCCCTCCATGGCGTGTGGGCTCAGGGTGCGCGCGGTGACTAGCATCGACCAGTTGTTAGAGTCGCAGATGGCCCTGAGGTTGCGCCACGTCGTCTGCTCTACAGCGGGGTCGTAGCCGAGCCGGGCCACGGCCCTCACCGTCGGGCCGTAGGCCAGGATCTGAGCCAGCTTGGCCGGCGCCGCGCGCTCCAGCGTGAAGAGGTGCCCCGGCACGCCAGCCCTCGCGCCGTATGCCGCAATGGCCGCGCCCGCGTTGCCCGACGATGTCGCGGCCCAGGCCGCCTTGCCAGTCTCGCGGAGGCGGGAGATCCCGACGGCGGCGATGCGGTCCTTGTACGAGCCAGTGGGGTTGGCGCCTTCGAGCTTGAAGTGCAGCCCCGGCAGATCGAGCGCGCGGCCGAGGCGCCCGGCGGGCAGCAGCGGTGTGCCGCCCTCGCCAAGGCTCACGGCATTGGCCGGGTCCTGAAGCGGCAGGCGGGACGCGTAGCGCCAGATGCCGGGCCGGGTGGTGTCAGTCGTCAGCGGGCGCTGGTAGCTGATCTCCACAAAGCCCCCGCATTTGGGGCAGGCGCTGGAAGAGCCACCGGGGGCGCGCCAGTCGCACACCTCACATGTGAGCGCGTACATCGTCGGGGTCTCGCTTGACAAGGCAGGTGACGCCCCTACAATACAAGTGCCGCCATTTCAAGTCAAGATACTTCTGTTTCTTCTGGCGAAACGCGGAGGGGCGATGACAAACGACTATATCGTGAAGCCGGTCTACAAGGCGCTTCAGGTACTGCTCTGCCTCGGCGAGGAGCGCCGCGAGATGGCCCTCTCCGAGATCTGCTACCGGGTCGCAATGCCAAAGACCACCACCTTCCGCTATCTGCAAACCCTCTGCGCCTGTGGCTTCGTCACCCACGACCCTGGCACCGACCTGTACCGGATCGGGCTCCGCCTCTGGGCCATCGGCCAGCTGGCCCGCGAGCCCCTGCACCTGCGTGAGACGGCCCTGCCCGCCATGCGCGAACTGCGCGACCGCTTCAATGAGACGGTCAACCTCGGGATCCTCGACGGCCGCGATATCGTCTACCTCGACATGGTCGAGAGCCGCCGCTCGCTCCGCATGCAGGCGCAGCTCGGTGGCCGCGACCCTGTCTACTCGACGGCTCTGGGCAAGGCGATGGTCGCCTTCCTGCCCGAGGATCGCTGGCCCGAGCACCTGCCCACCCGCCTCACCCCCCGGACTGACGCGAGCCACACCACCCTCGCCAGCCTGCGCGACGATCTCCGCCGCACGCGGGAGCGGGGCTACGGCCTCGATGATGGCGAGAACGAGGAGGGGGTTCGCTGCGTGGGCGCGCCAATCTTCGACCAGGACGGCCACGTCGCGGCCGGGGTGAGCCTCTCGGCCCCCGCGGCCCGCATGAACGATCGGGCGCTGCCCGAGGCGGCTGCGAGCGTCATCCAGACGGCCCTGGCGATCTCGTGCCGGCTAGGCTACCGCCCCAGGTGAGGCCGCGGCTACTCAAGTCCATCCAGGGCGGCTCGCAGGTCGGGGCTGAGACCCTCGGTCGCCGCGATTCCCTGGTCGACGTGGGCGGGGGTACGGGCGCCGATGAGGACGCTGCTCAGCCCGGGCTGCCCCACCACCCAGGCCAGGGCGAGGTGGGCCATCGGGCGGCCGACGTCGGCCGCGATCGCCCGGAGCCCTTCCATCACGCGGAAGCGGGCCGTGGTGAAGTAGATCGCCTGGTGCGCCGGCACAACGTCGAAGCGGGTGCCTCTGGGCAACTCGCCTCCCTGCCGGTACTTGCCGGTGAGGAACCCGGCGCCGAGCGGGCTGTAAGTGATCATCCCGATCGCCTGGTCGGCGCAGAGGGGCCGTAGCTCCTGCTCGATCCGCCGGTCGGCGAGATTGTAGACGGGCTGCGTCGCCTCGAAGCGGGCCAGCCCGTGGACGTCCTGGATCCAGAGGGCCCTGGCCAGTTGCCAGGCGGCGTAGTTGCTGCACCCGATCGCGCGCGTCTTACCGGCCCGCACCAGTTCATCCAGGGCGCTCAGGGTCTCGAGCAGAGGCACCTCGGGATCAAAACGGTGAACCTGGAAGAGGTCGACGCTATCGACCCTGAGGCGGCGCAGGCTGGCCTCGCAGGAAGCTCGCACCCACTCGGCGGTGAGGGCGCCACTCACCTTCGTGGCAAGCGTCACCTGGCCCCGGGCTCGGCGCTCGGCGAGCCAGCGCCCGATGATGGCCTCCGACTCGCCGGCGGAGTAGGCCTCGGCGGTGTCGATGAGGGTGATGCCCCGCTCGAGGGCCCGGTCGAGCACGGCAAAGGCCGTTGCCTCGTCGATTTCGCGGCCGAAGGTTGCCCCGCCGATACCCACGGCGCTCACCCGCAGGCCGCTCCGCCCCAGTTCGCGCTGCTCCATGGCTCACCTCTCAGACAGAGGCGCCGAGGCTGGCCAGGGGCTCATCCACCGCCACGACGTCGAGGGGCAGGCGCACCGGCAGGCCGCTGCGGGCCGAGCGCACGCAGGCCTCACAGGTCTCGACGGCGGCGCGGCCATCCTCGCCGGTGACGCTGGGGGCCCGGCCCTCGCGCAGGCAGTCGATGAACTCCTGGAGCATCGCGGCATGGGCGGCCATGCGCACAGGCGAGTTGGGATCGTTGCGGAAGTCGAAGGGCGGCTGCTCCCAGATCACCTCCCAACTGCGCTGCCTGCCGAGCCGTACGTTCGAGTACTGGTCCATCTCGAGCAGGCCGCGATCGCCGACGACCATGAAGCGAGTGCCGTGCTCGGGGAAGACGGCGTCGGGCAGTTCAAAGCAGAGGTTGAGTTGGGCCATGGCGCCGCTGGCGTAGCGCACCTGGGCCATGACGCTCATCGCGGGGAGTGGCAGGTCGGTCTGGGTGTCAATGTAGGCGAAAACCTCGGTCGCCTCGCTGCCGGTGAGCCAGCGCATGTAGTCGAAGTTGTGGACCGCCTGGTCGTAGAAGTGGCCGCCGCCAGTCGGCTCGCCGATCCAGGGCTTCTCGGCGACCGCGGCCAGGAAATCCTCGCGGGAGTGCATCGCGTAGGTGCGGATCTGCAGCACCCGCCCGATCGCCCCGGCGTCGACCAGTTCTTTGGCACGGGCCATGGTGCCGCGGAAGCGCAGGGTCTGGCTGACCATCAGGGTAACGCCGGCCTCGCGGCAGGCGGCGATCATGGCGTCGGCCTGGGCCACGCTTGGCGCAAACGGTTTCTCACTGAGTACGTGCTTGCCGGCGGCTGCAGCAGCCCGCACCTGCGGGAGGCGGATCTGCTCGGGCGTCGCCAGGATGACGGCGTCGATGTCGGGCCGTGCCACAAGGGCCTCGATGCTCGGCTCGGCGGCGAGCCCGTACTCGGCCGCGAGGGCGGGGGCACGGCGGCCCACCGCCACCGCCACGGGCGCTGCGCCTCTCGTGTGCCGGGCCAGGGCCTCGGCGTAGGTGCGAGCCATGTATCCGGAGCCGACGATGCCGATGCGGACAGTGTCCATGCCAGTGCTCCTCAGCATCAAGAGCGCGCCCGACGTCAGTTCACGCGCCGCTCGCTGGCGGCATCGAAGAGGTGGACGCGGCCCCAGGGGATGCGTATGCTCACCTGATCGCCTATGCGGGGCGCGCTGTCGGGCTCGACGCGGGCCGTGAGCCGGTGAGGACCGCGGCGCACCTCGACGTAGGTGTCCGATCCGAGGGGCTCAAGGAGCTCGACCTCGCCGGTGAAGCCCTCACGCTCGGCGCCCGGTGGCCCTAGGCGGGCGTCCTCGGCGCGCACCCCCAGCAGCACCTCGCGCTCACCTGCGGCGAGGGCCGGCGGGGGTGGCCCATCGAGGGGCCAGCGCAGGTGTAGCCCCTCAGCCACGAGCTCGACGTTCCCCGCGGCGGCGCGTAGCTGGCCCGCGACCAGGCCCATGCGCGGCTTGCCGATGAAGGTCGCCACATACAGGTGGGAGGGCCGGCGGTAGATCTCCTGGGCGGGGCCGTACTGCACTACGATGCCGTCGCGCATCACGGCCACGAAATCCGAGAGGATCATGGCTTCCTCCTGGTCGTGGGTAACAAAGATCGATGTTGTGCGCAGTTGCTGGTGGAGGCGCTTGATCTCCACGCGCATGCGGGTACGCAGGCCGGCGTCGAGGTTTGAGAGCGGCTCGTCGAAGAGGAAGACTCTGGGCTCCTTGACCATCGCCCTGGCGAGGGCGACCCGCTGCTGCTGGCCGCCCGAGAGTTGGGCGATGCGTCGCCCGAGCAGCGGGCCAAGCTCGAGAGCCTCGGCGGTGGCGCGAACGCGGCGGTCGATCTCATCGCGGGGCCGGCGCTGCAGCTTCAGGGCGAAGGCGATATTGTCGAAGACGTTCATGTGCGGGTAGAGGGCGTAATTCTGGAAGACCATCGCCATGCCGCGCTCGTGGGGCGCCCAGCCGGTGATCGGCCGTCCGTCGAGCAGGATCTCGCCCCGCGACACTCGCTCAAGCCCCGCAATCATGTTCAGCGTGGTCGTCTTGCCACAGCCCGAGGGGCCGAGCAGGGTCACGAAGGAGTGGTCGGGGATGTCGAGCGACACATCGCGCACCGCGTGCACGGGGCCGAAGGTCTTCGATAGGGCGCGCAGCTCAACCCGGCTCATAGGGCACCTCGGCGCATCAGTACTTCATGCCTTCCACGAGGCCCCGGACGATGAAGCGGTTCAGCACGAACACCAGCAGCACCGGCGGTAGGAGCGCGAGCATCCCCGCTGCCGCCACCAGCGATGTATCGGAGTGGAAGGTCGTGCTGACCAGGGACGAGAGCTTGACCGTCACCGGCACGGCGAGGCGGGTCGAGAGGATCAACCCGAAGAGAAACTCGTTCCAGGCCCCGATGAAGGCGAACACCGCCGTCGCGACCACGCCCGGCGCGGTGACCGGGATGATTACGCGCACCAGGGCGCCCAGGCGCGAGCAGCCGTCCATGCGGGCGGCGGCCTCCAGGGCGTAGGGCACCTGCTCGAAGAAGTTCTTCAGCATCCAGATCACGTAGGGCAGGAGGAAGGCCGTGTAGACCGCGATGAGCCCAAGGTGTGTGTCGAGCAGCTGCAAGCTGCGTAGCAGCAGGAACATCGGGATGATCAGGATCATGGCCGGTACCATGCGCGCCGTCACGCTCAGGGTGAGGTAGAGGTTGCGGTGAGGTACGTTGAGCCGGGCCAGTGGGTAAGCCGCCAGCGTCCCCAGAGTCAGGCAGAGCAGCATGGTCGCCATGGAGACCAGGGCGCTCGTGCGCATGGCCCCGACGAACTCGGGCGAGGCCAGGGTGGCGGCGTACCAGCGCAGGCTGGTCTGCTCGAGGCGCAGGCGCGGCGGTACCGAGACGTAGTTAATCTCCGGCTGCACGCTCATCGTGGCGATCCAGGCCACGGGCGCGACCGTCCAGAGTAGCACCAGTGCCACCAGCGCGTAGACGGTCACGGGTCGGATCAGCGGCGAGGCCCTACTCATTGCGTGCCTCCCTCCTGCGGTGGCCGGCGGCCAGCAGGGGCGCCAGGCCACCGAGCAGCACAATCAGCAGCGCAAGCAGGGCGGCCAGGGCGGCCGCCTGGCCGAGGCTCAGGCGCTCGAAGGCATTGATGAAGACCAGGTAGCTCAGCAGCACCGTGCCCTGCCCAGGCCCCCCCCGGGTGAGCGTGAAGATCAGGTCGAAGCTCTGGAGCGCGACGATCGTCTGCATGACCACGGCGAAGATCAATATGCCGCGCAGCTGCGGCAGAGTGACGTGGCGGAAGCGAGCCAGTACCCCGGCACCGTCCATGCGCGCTGCGCGGTAGAGCGACTCTGGGATGCTTTGCAGGCGAGCCAGGATAATCAGGGCCAGGAAGGGCAGGGTCTTCCATGCGGTGGCCAGGGCGGCGATCGTGATCGCCACCGGGGCGCTGTCGAGCCAGACGCGGTAGGCGGGGATGAGTCCGGCCTGCAGGAGCAGGGCATTGACCAGGCCGTAGTTGCTGTGGAAGAGGTAGCGCCAGAGCACGCCGGCTACCACCGGGGCCACGGCCCAGGGCAGCAGCACCAGCACCCGGGCGAACCCGCGTCCACGGAAAGGCTCGTTCAGCAGCAGGGCCACCCCCAGGGCCAGCAGTACGCTCGTCCCAACCGTCAGAGCGGCGAAGGCCAGCGTGCGCGCGAGCGACTCGCGCACGGCTCGCTCGCCCAGCACGCTGAGGTAGTTGCCCGGCCCCGCCCAGCGCCAGTCGGGCGACACAGTCAACTCGATGCGGAACAGGCTCATCGCGCCGGCGTAGGCCAGCGGGAATGCCAGAAACAGGAGCAGGATCAGGGCTGCGGGCGCCAGCAGCAGGAGCCCGAAGCGCGCCTCGCTCATGCGGTGCAGGCGTTGCCCCAGGCTCGGGCGCAGCTCAGTTTGCTCAGGCAGGGTCGTGCGCATACGCCACTTTGTCTGCTGCTCTACCAGGATCAGGGGAAGGGTTAGCTCGTGGGGTGCACAGGGCGGCTCCATCGCTCTGTGCACACAGCCCCTTCGGTCACGCGGCCTTCGCCCAGTAGTCGTCGATCACGTTCTGGCCGTCGGCCTGGATCCTGGTCAGAGCCTCCTGCGGCGAGGCCGAGCCGTCGACTACGGCCAGGGTCTGCTCGACGAAGATGGTCGCCAGGTCGGTGTAGTAGGGCGAGCCGTAGCGCGGCGAGGGGTAGCCGGTCTGCTCCTTGACCGCAGCGAACTGAGGCGCCCGGGCAAGCACCTCGGCGTCGTCGAAGATCGCCTGCACGGCGGGCGGGCGGCCCCAGCCTGTCGCTACCAGTCGCTGCACGTCGGGGCTCACGATATGCTCGAGAAAGGCCATGCCTAGCTCTTTGTTACCCGAGAAGCGGTTGATCGCGTAGCCCTCGAGCCCGTTTACCGAGCCGCTGCGCAGCGCCAGGCCCGGGATGATCCCCGTGCGGGCCTTGCCGACAATCTGTGACTGGTCGGGTGTCTCGGCCAGGACGAAGTGGTTGGGGAAGGCGAAGTAGTGGCCCATGTTGCCCGCACGGAAGATTTTGCCCTGCTCGATCGAGCTAGCCACGGTCACACCGGCCGGGTCGGCCACCTTCGAAACGACGAACATGTCGTGGATGGCCTCCATCGCCATGAGCCCGTACTGGTCGTCCACGGTCAGGGTGCGCAGGTCGGGGCTGAGCAGCGTGCCGCCAGTAGAGTTATAGATCGAGATAAAGGTCACGAAGCCCGAGTTGGCGTCGCCCAGGGTGAAGAGCGTGGCATACTTGCCGTCGCCGCTCAGCTTCTTGCTGTGGTCCATGAACTCAGCCCAGCTCTGGGGCGGGCTCGCGGGGTCCAGCCCGGCTGTCTCGTAGAGCTCGCTGTTCCACATGAAGATCGCCATGTTGGTGTCGATCGGCATGCCGTACTGCTTGTCGAGGAAGGTGAAGGCCCGCTTCGAGGCCGGGGTCAGGCCGGCGATCAGTTCGGGCTTGGCGCTGGTCGTGATATCCTCGAAGAGGGTCGGGCCGTACTTCGCGTTGATCGCCTCCCACGCGATGAGCACGTCGGCCGAGGCGTCTTGCGAGGCAACGAAGACGGCGTACTTGGCCTCGACGTCGCCGCCGCCAACCTCGACCCAGTTGACCTTCGCCCCCGTCCGCTCGGTAAAGAGCGGCACGTAGACGTCCCGCACATATGCGCCGTGATGCTGGGCCGAGAAGAGCGTCAGCTCGCGCCCGGCGAAGGGCTGGCTGACGCTGGCGGGCGCTGACGCCCCGCCCGGCGATCCGCCCGCAGGCGCCGCCCCATCAGGCCCGGCCGTAGGCGGTGCCTGGCCACACGCCGCGAGCACGAGCGTCCCGAGGGTCCCCACCCCAGCCAGCCGGAGAAAGCGCCGCCGTGAGAAAGGCTCGGGCGTCTGCTGGTCGAACATCGTCGCCTCCTTGCATCTTCACAAAAGCCTGGCATGCGGGCGCAGCCGCGCCGCAATGCTCGATGAATGGGCGCACGCAGGGCCTCGCTCCGGCGTTAGCGCTGGCGTCTGCCGCCGTAGGCCGCGGGGCTGGGTGAAATCTGGGACGGAACCTGGGATATGCCAAATCTAGCACCTGGCCGGTCGCGGCGCAAGAAGCAGATGTTTCGCGAGAAGAAACGCTGCCATGTTGACGCTGACCTATCTCGTGTGGTACGCTGGTCTATCCACTGAACCAGATCCACTGATGAGGCATCGAAGGAGGCGCTGTGGCCAGGCAGCTACGCTACGGCATCCTGGGCTCGGGCTTTATGGGCCGCACCCACGCCGAGGCGATCCGGCATCTGCCGAACGCGACCCTGAGCGCGGTGGCCTGTGGCCGCCGGGCGCCCCGTCTCGCTGCGGACTACGGGGTGGCCCTGTGCGCGTCTGCCGAGGAGCTGATCGGGCGCAACGACGTGGACGCGGTGATCATCGCCACGCCGCAATACGCCCACGCAGAGGAGGCCCTCGCCGCCGCCGCTTGCGGCAAGCATCTGTTCATCGAGAAGCCCATGGCGACGACCGTCGAGGACTGCGACGCCATCCTGACGGCCTGCGCCGCAGGCGGTCTGTCGCTGTCGGTGGGTTACCAGCAGCGCTATCGGGCCGTGCCCAGGGCTGCCCACGACCTGCTGCGCCAGGGGGTGATCGGGCAGCTCCTCACCATCCAGCTCTTCCAGGTCTTCCAGCTCTTCAGCGACCCGGCCTTCGGTGGCGACTGGTCGTGGTGGAGCGACCCCCGAGCGGTCGGCCACATTCTGGCCGGGGGTGTCCACGGGATCGACTTCTGCCGCTGGGCTCTCGGCGCCGAGGTGGTGAGCGCCGTGGCTCACTGCCGCACCTTCCGCGAGCAGCAGGAGCCGGAGAATACCACCATGGGGCTGTTGACCTTCAGCAACGGCGCGGTGGCGGCCCTCTGGGCGACCAGCGCCTGTCCGCAGCCTGGATTCCCCGGCCTGGCCTTTCGTGCCTTCCTGATGGGCGAGCGCGGCATTATGGACATGGACGCCTACGAGGCCTTGCGCGTGGCGGAGGGCGGGGCGTGGCGGGTGGCCGCCGAGCAGCCCCCCGTCAATACCGAGCAAGCAGCCACCGCTTTCCAGCAGCCGCGCATGGGCGCTTACATTGCCCAGCTCGCCGCCTTCACCGACGCGACCCTGGCTGGCACCCCACCTCCCGTCAGCGGCGCGGACGGGCGCGCCGGGGTGGCGGCCGCCCTCGCCCTGCTTGAGTCGTCGCGTAGCGGCCGCATCGTGCAGCTGGGGGGAGCCTGAGCATGGACTACCGGCTGCTCGGGCGTTCTGGCCTGCGGGTCTCGGCGCTGGCCCTCGGCACGGTCGAGCTGGGCCTGGAGTACGGGATCGCCCTGCCCGGCGAGCCGCCGCGCCTTTCGCCCGACGAGGGCGTGCGCCTGGTCCACGCGGCCATCGACGCTGGGGTCACCCTGATCGACACCGCGCGGGCCTACGGCGCCAGCGAGGAGGTGCTCGGGGCGGCCCTGGCGGGGCGGCGGCACGAAGTGGTTCTGGCGACCAAGGTGCGTACCCAGGCCCCCGACGGTGCGACCCTGCGGGGCGAAGCCCTGCGCCGCGTTATGCGCGCCTCGCTGGAGGAGAGCCTGCGGGCTCTGCGCACCGACTACATCGACCTGTGGCAGATCCACAATGTCGACGACGCCCTGCTGGCTGAGGGCGAGGCCGTGGCGGCGGCCTTCGCCGAGGCCCGGCGCGCCGGCCTCGTGCGGGCCGTCGGCGGCTCCACCTATGGCGTCAAGGCGCCCCTGGCCGCCATTGAGTCTGGCCTCTTCGATGTACTCCAGGTGACCTACTCGCTTCTCGACCAGCGCCTCGAAAAAGGCGTCTTCCCCCTGGCCGGCGAGCGAGGCATTGGGGTGGTCGTGCGCTCGGTGCTGCTCAAGGGCGTTCTCACCGCCCGCGGCGACTACCTGCCCGAGCGCCTGGCCACCCTGCGCGAGCGCTCGCGGGCCTTCCGGGAGCTGGTCGCGGCGCGGGGCGGCGGCCTCAGCCCCGTGCAGGCCGCCATCGCCTTCGCCCTTGGCCACCCCGCGATTGGATCCACCCTGGTTGGCGTGCGCAGCGAGGGCGAGCTGCGCGAGGCCCTCGGTGCGACGAAGCAGCCTCTCGACCCGCGCCTGCGGTCCGAACTCGCCGCCTTACGCCTCGACGACCCCGACCTGCTCAATCCCTCGACCTGGGGCATCCCCTGAGGGGTTCTGCCGGCAATGATCCTGCGCTATGTCCAGTTTGTGAGCATAAGGGAGCACATATGCGCGCCAATCGCATCCTGGCTCGGCTGCGCGAGGGCGGCGCGACCCTGGTCGCCTCACCTTCCTCGTACGACTCGCCGAAGATCGTCGAGCTGCTGGGCCTGCTCGACTTCGACGGCGTCTGGATCGACATGGAGCACATGGACTACGGCTACGAGCATGTATATGCCATGGCGCTGGCCTGCCGGGCGACCCGGATTGAGGCGATGGTGCGCATCAGGCGGGGCCAGTACTGGAGCTACTCGCGGGCCCTGGAGTCGGGGGCGACGGGCCTGATGGTGCCTCACTGCCGCTCGGGCGCCGACGCCGCCGAGATCGTGCGCTGGAGCCGCTTCCACCCCGAGGGGATGCGTGGCATGGACGGTGTGGAGCCCGCGGCGGACTACGGTCTCGCGCCGATGGCTGACTATATGGCCCACGCCAACCGCGAGACCTTCATCGCGGTGCAGATCGAGGACCGCGAGGCCGTGGACGATATCGACGCCATCGCCGCAACGCCAGGAGTCGACATCCTCTTCATCGGCCCGGCCGACCTCTCCCAGAGCTACGGCATCCCGCTGCAGATGCAGCATGATCTGATGCTGCGGGCCGTAGATCGGGTGGCCGCAGCGGCGGCACGGCACGGCAAATGGTGGGGCCTGCCGGTCGCATCCGCCGAGATCGCGGCCCGCTACTACGAGCAGGGCGCCCGTTTCTTCGCCTGTGGGGCGGCGGTGATCATCCTGCAGCGGGGCTTCCGCCAGATCCGCGAAGCGTTTGCGCCCCTGCTGGGACGATGAGCGGCGGGCGGGATGGATGAAAGATGAGGCCCTATGGAGCAGATCAAGCGCCCCGAGCGCTCCTACGAAGCATATGATCGCGCCCTCGCCCTGATCCCCGGCGGCACCCAGCTGATCAGCCGGCGTCCCCAGCTCTACGCTCCCGGGCTTACCCCGCCCTACGCCGCGAGCGCCGCAGGGGCCCGTTTCACCGACCTCGACGGCAACACCTACCTCGACACCATGATGTGCGTCGGAGCCGCCATCCTTGGCTACGCCGATGAGGCCGTGGACGCCGCCGTTGTAGCCCAGATCCGCCATGGGACGGCCTACAGCGTCAGCAGCCCCCTTGAGCTCGAACTGGCCGAGGAACTGGTGGCGACCATCCCCTGCGCCGAGATGGTGCGCTATTGCAAGGGCGGCGGCGAGGCCAACGCGATCGCCGTGCGCATCGCTCGGGCCGCTACCGGGCGCGAGATCGTCCTCTTCTGCGGCTACCATGGCTGGCAGGACTGGTACCTGGCAGCGAACCTGGAGGGCGAGCACGTGCTCGACAGCCACCTGCTGCCCGGCATCCAGCCCCGTGGCATTCCCAACGGCCTGCGTGGTACCGCCTTACCCTTCCGCTACAACGACCTGGCATCGCTGGAAGAGCAGCTCGCGCGTCACAGGGGCGAGGTAGCCTGCATTATCCTCGAGGCGTCGCGGGGGGCCTCGCTGCCCGCCCCCGGCTTCCTGGAGGGCGTGCGGGCCCTGGCCGATGCCCACGGCGCCCTGCTGATCTTCGACGAGGTTGTGACGGGCTTCCGGATCGCCCTCGGCGGCGCCCAGGAGTGCTTCGGCGTGCTTCCCGACCTGGCCACCTACGCCAAGGCGATCTCCAACGGCTACGCCATGGGCGCCGTGGTAGGTCGCCGCGAGGTGATGCAGGTCGCGGCAGAGCTGTTCATCAGCAGCACCTACTGGTCCGACGCAGTGGGTCTGACCGCCGCGCTGACCACCCTGCGTGAGCTGCGCCGGCGTGACGCCCTGGCCTACGTCGGCGCCCTGGGCGAGGGCTTCCGCGCGCGCTTCGACGCGGCGGCTGCGGCCCACGGGTTGCGCATGCGGGCCGAGGGGTTGCCCCAACAGCTGGCGATCGTGCTCGACGAAGGCTACGGGACCGCCCGCAGGGCGATCAAGGATCTCTACGTGCAGGAGATGACCCGCCGTGGCTTCTTCACCTCCCTGGGAGTGAGCCTGTCTGCCGCCCATCGCGAGGCCGACCTGGACGAGCTCGATGCCGGCTGGGCCGAGGTCTTCCCGCTGCTGGCGGCGGCGATCGCAGCGGGCAACGTAGCTGGGCGCCTAGAGGTGGCGCCCAGCATTGACGCCTTCCGGCGCCAGGTGGGCTGAGGGCCAGGCTCTCAGCGGCCACACGCCGCGACGATCTGCGCGAGCCCCTGGGCGAGCAGGGCGCTCGGCTCGCCGATGCACAGGAAGCTGTACCCCTCACGCGCCAGGGCCGGGCCGTCGCCGATCATCCACATATTCTTGCCCGCCGCGCGACCGGCGGCCCGGATTCGGGCCAGGGCCCCGACGAGTCGTGGGTCGGACGGCTCCCAGCAGCAGCCCAACTCCGCCGAGAGGTCGTAGGGGCCAACGGCGATTGCCGTCGTCAGGGGGTGAGCGGCGATCGCGGCGGCGTTCGCGAGGCCTTGCCGCGTCTCGATCTGTGGCAGGATCACCAGGTGCTGCTCGAACTCGTCGCGCCAGGTTTGGTACTGGACATCCCCCAGCCAGTGGTTGCCCCATCCGCCTGGTCGGCGCCGCCCTCGTGGCGGCAGCAGGGCCGCCTCGGCCACTGTGTCGAGTTGGCCCGGCTCCTCGACCGAGGGCAGCATCAGGCCGCAGGGGCCCAGATCAAGGGCCCGCCGGACCTGGTCGTGGGCGCACGAGACGACCCGGATCAGCACGGGCAGGCCGACCAGCCGCCCGATCTGGCAGGCCTGGGCCACCTGGGCATCGTCGTGGGGGCCATGCTCGCGGTCGATAATGATGTAGTCGAGCCCCGCCAGCTTGCAGAGCTCCACCAGCCTCGGCCAGAGGTGCTCGGTCACCAGCACACCGGCGGTCAGTTGCTCCCCCCTGATGCGCCCGATCAGCGCGGCGGCGTGGTTCACCGGCTCTCCCCTTCTTGCGCGCGCAGCCGCTCGAGGTCGAAGCGGTCGGAGGAACCCTCAGGCCCAGCCCCGCTCGCGGGCGAGGTCGGCGAGGGCGGTGGTGCCGGGGGGCAGAGGCAGGGCCACGGGGGCGCTGCCGCGCCGCTGCGACTCGTAGATCGCCTCGATGATCTCCATCGAGGCGCGGCCGTCGGCTCCCGTGGAGCGCAGGGTGGCGCGGCCCTCGAGGGCATTGACCAGCTCGCGGGCGGCCAGCAGGAACGCGGGCGGCCCAGGCTCGACCGCCAGCGGCTGCCATACCAGGCTCTGCCACTCGAACTCAGGGTGCTCGGCGGGCGGGTTCTCGATGTGGATGGGTGTGGCGGTGCCAATCTCGCAGCCGTCGTTGCCGAGGCGCATAGCCCCCCTGGTGCCGTGGAGCTCGACCCCAAAGCGGGTGTAGGCGGTCAGTTCGTTGACCTGGGTGATTGCGGTGACGCCGCCGTCGAAGCCGATCAAGGCCGAGCTGTCATCCTCGACCGGGTACTGGGTGTGGGCGCGGCGGGTGGCGGTGGCAGCCACCCAGCGGGCGTCGCCGGCGAAGAAGCGCAGCACGTCGAAGAGGTGGGTCGCGTCGTGGAGCAGCGGGCCTTCGAGCTCAGACTGCCAGCCCGGCGCGGGCTTGCCCCCCTGGCAGTAGCCAGTCATGGCCACCAGGTCGCCGATCGCACCGGCGCACAGCAACTCGCGGGCCCGCTGGTAGGCGGGGTACCAGCGCCGCGAGTGGTTCACCGAGAGCAGCACGCCCGCCCGGTTGCAGGCTCCAACGATGCGCTCGGTGTCGACCATGTTGAGAGCCAGAGGCTTCTCGCAGAAGATCGCCCGTGCGCCATTGGCCACGGCGGCCTCGACGATCGCCGCATGGGATCCGGGATGGGTCGCTACACAGACGATCTCGGGGCGCACCTCGTGCAGCATCTCCTCGTAGTCGGTGTAAAGCGCTGTCACCCCGAAGCGCCTGCCGAACTCCTCAAGCCGCGCCCGGCCACGGTTTGCGCCGGCCACCAGCTGGCACTCGGGCAGCAGCGCGAAGGCCCCCGCGTGCGACACCCCCGTGGGCGGGTCGCTCTCCCATAGCGCACCCACCCGCCCCGTCCCCACCACTGCCACTCGGTATCGCTGTGTCATCGCTTCGCTCTGCCTCCTCGCTGCGGGCAGGGACGTGGCAGAGCCAGGCCCCCACGATCAGCGCTACTTGCCCTCCACCGCCCGCGGGTCGATCGCGTCGCGGATGCCGTCGCCAACGAAGTTCACGGCTAGCACGAAGAGCACGGTGCAGATCCCGGGGGGGATCCATTGCCAGGGCGTCTGCTCCATGGTGCTGATCGAGCGGGCGGTGTTGAGCATATTGCCCCAACTGGGCGTTGGCGGCTGAACGCCCAGGCCGAGGTAGCTCAGGCCGGCCTCGAGCAGCACGGCCGTAGCGACCCCAAGGCTGGCGTACACTAGCAGCGGGGCCATCGCGTTGGGCAGGATGTGGCGCCAGGCGACCTGCAGATCGGTCATACCGATGCAGCGGGCCGCCTCGACGTACTCCTTCTGGCGCAACGAGAGGAACTGCCCACGCACGATGCGGCAGGGCGTCGGCCAGGTCAGCAGGCCGATGATGATCATGATCTTGTAGATCCCTGGCCCCAGGATCGCCACCACGCTCAGCAGCAGCACGATCAGCGGGAAGCACATGACGATATCGACCAGCCGCATGATCACATTGTCGACGAGGCCCTGGTAGTAGCCGGCGATCGCGCCGAGCACTGTTCCGACGACGAGCGAGCAGAGTACGGCTACAAGGCCCACCGATAGCGAGACCCGCCCGCCCACTAGGGTGCGGGCAAAGACGTCGCGGCCCGTCCGGTCGGTGCCAAAGGGGTGCTCCAGGCTGGGGGGCAGGTTGCGGGCCCGCAGGTCGGGCGAAAGCGCGGCCTCTTCCGAGCCGAGCAGCGCTGCGATCACCAGCACAACGATGATCACCAGCCCGATCATTGCCAGCCGGTGATGGCGGAAACGGCGCAGCGCCCGGGCCGTGGGCGAGTCCGAAGTGGCACGCCGCTCCTCGCGCGGAAGCACCAGGGTCTGTGAGAGGTTCTGCTGGCTCATGGCTATCCGTATCTGATGCGCGGGTCGGCTGCTGCGTATGCGAGGTCCGTGAGCAGGTTGGCGAGCAACACGCTAGCCGCAACCACAAGGTTGACGCCCATGATCAGCGGGTAGTCGCGCCCGGCGACCCCCTCGACGAAGAGCGAGCCCATGCCGGGCCACGAGAAGACCGTCTCGGTGATCACGGCGCCGCCAATCATGTCGGGTAGGGCCAGCCCGATCACTGTGATGACCGGGATCAGCGCGCTGCGGAAGGCGTGCACGATCACCACCGTGCGCTCCCGCAGGCCCTTGGCCCGCGCCGTGGTGATGTACGCGCTATGGATCACCTCGAGCATCGAGGACCTGGTGTAGCGCATGAGGATGGCGATGTAGGCGAAGCCCAAGATCATGGCCGGTAGCGCCAGGTGGTGCAGGAAGTCGAGCAGGCTGAAGGGCTGCCCCGGCGTGACCATGCCTGCGATCGGGAACCAGCCCAGGCGCAGCCCGAACACGTAGAGCCCCCCGAGGCCCAGCAGGAACGAGGGCGACGAGATGCCGAGGAAGGCGATCGTCGTCAGTGTGAAGTCGAGGGTCGAGTACTGGCGCAGCGCGGAGATGATCCCCAGCGGAATGCCGACCAGGCAGCCGATCGAGAGCGCTGTGCCCATCAGCACGATCGAGTTGACCAGGGCCCGGCCAACCACCTCGTCCACGGGGCGCCCGCCCACCGCCCGGTAGCCAAGGTCGCCCTGCAGCACGCGGCTCAGCCAGCGGCTGTAGCGCACGGGCAGGGGCTGGTCAAGCCCCAGCTCCCTGCGCATCGCCTCGCGCAGCGCGGGGTTGGCCCCCTGCTCCGGGCTCAGGTAGGCCGATACAGGGTCGCCAGGGGCCAGGGCGATGAACGTGAAGACCAGGACGGTCACGCCCAGCAGCACCGGGATGTTAATCAGCAGGCGTCGCAAGATGTACTGTCCCATGGTCTCCTCTCAGGCGCCGGCACGGCCCCCGCCGGACTGTCCGATGGCGCGCCAGGGGTGTGCCCCCGCAGCGCGCCGTACGTCGAGCGCTCTCGATCCCCCCAGGAGCGGGCCCTACTCGCGGATGAACCACAGCTCGGCCTGGTCGTAGTACGAGCCGCCGCTCGGGGCCGGCTTAAAGAAGAAGTTGCCATATCGGCGTCGTGCAGGGCTTCGTCGAGGCCATCCTCGCCGACACTGCGCCCCCAGTGAGCGGTGCCGATGGGCGCGCCGCCGTGGCCATCTGTGAGGCCTGCCTGCGCTCTTCCGCTACGGGGCCGGCCATTGCCCTGTAGAGCGCAGCCGGCCACGCCGTAGAGGCGCAACCCTACAGCGCGGCCGGTAGCCGGAACCAGCGGATCACTGAAACGCAATCTTCGACGCACCAGAAGGCCACGAAGACCTCGCCGTCGGGCATCAGCAGCCCGGCGGGCAGCCCGAAGCGCAATTTCGCGAAGCTGTGGCTGAGGTTGTCTCCGCCAACACTGTAGCCGCCGCCCCCGGAATCGTGGCCCCACAGCGCCAACTGGGCCTCGTTCACCCAGTTGGCGCCATCGAGCCGCGTGTAAGCGGCCCAGAGCCCCCGTGCGTCGGTGCGCCGGTAGACGCAGACGAGGCGCCCCTCGCCAAGCAGGATCGGCGTCGTGGTCTGCCCCTGGAGGCCCGTCGGGCGCGGCGGCCCGAAGCTGCGCCCCCCGTCGTGCGAGAGGGCGTAGTGGACCTCACGGTCGCGCCCCACCGCCAGGTCGTGGGTCCAGCAGACCGCCAGCAGGCGCCCGTCGCCCAGTTCGACGATCTTCTGTTCCCAGTAGATCACCCCCTCGGCGCTGCCGTCCATGACATCGACGTACTCGGGCCAGCTCGCCCCACGGTCGTGTGAGATCAGGGCGATCGCCTTCATGCCGTTGGGGCAGTACCCCTCCCAGCCCTTCCATGTCGCCGTGGGGACGAGCCAGCGCCCGTCGGCGAGGGCCAGGGCGGGGCTGCAGATCTCGAACGATGGCCCAACCAGGGGCGGTTCGACGACGGTCGGCCCGGCCCAGCTGCGGCCGCCATCGGTCGAGCGCAGCTGGATGAGCTCAGTCTCGACAAAGCCGAGTGTCGCCGGGTTGGTCAGGCCCTCGTCCTCGCGCGAGCGATCCCAGCGCGCCCCAAAGGCCAGCAACTCGCGATCAGACATGCGGCTTATGCGCACGTGGGACGAGGTCGGGCGCGCGGTGTGCCGGCTGAAGATGGGCCCCTCCTGTTGCCAGGTACGGCCACCGTCCAGCGAGCGGGCCAGCATGGTGCGGTGGTCAGCGCTCTCAAAGCCACTGCCGAGCCCATAGGCGGCCAGGAGGGCGCCGTCCGGAAGCAGGGCCAGCGAAGGAAAGCTTGCCTGGCGGCTGGCGAGGTGGGGCTTCGGGTTGGCGTAGATCAGGCCGGTCTCGATGACCATAGTCCGTCCTGTGTGCAGCTTCAGGAGTGGCGAGGAGGGCTCCTCCGCCAGACACCTGGCCCCACAGTCGCGATCAGGGATTGAGCCCGTATCACTTCTGGCTTGATCCTGTGCGCCAGCGGGGGATCGCGCCCCCCGCTGGCATCTTCTGCACAGCAGCACCCAGGCCCCGCGCTTACTCCTCGATCGACCAGAGCTCGGCGGCGTCGTAGTAGGAGCCGCCACCAGGCGCCGGGGTATAGACGAAGTTCTGGATGCGATTCGACACCGCGACGTAGCGCTCCTGCTGCCAGAGGAAGATCCAGGGCAGCGTCTCGGACATTATCTCGCAGGCCTGCTGGTAGATCTCAGCCCGGGCCGCCGGGTCCATCGTGCTGGCGCCCTCCTCGAGAGCTGTGTCCAGCTCGGCGTTTGCGAAGCCGAGGTTGTTAGTGCCCTTGGGCCAGGCCGAGGACGAGTGGAAGTACTGGAAAGCACGGTGCGGGTCGGGGCCATTGGCGCCCCCAGCGAACGAGGCGCCGAATGCGAGGTCCTCGTAGTAGAGCTTGGTCCACGACGGGCCGTCCATCTGACGCGGCGTCACCGTGATGCCGACATCGGCCAGGTAGGCCTGAATGGTCGTCATGACGTCGAGGGAGAGCGGGTCGTTGTAGTAGGTCGAGAGCTCGATCTCGCCCACCGCAGCGCCGTCGAAGCCAATCTCCTCCAGGAGCGCCCGGGCCTGATCAGGGTCGTAGGGGTACTTCGCGGCGACACTGTCGGGGATGTACTGGCTGTTGCCGTAGAGGCAGTTGACCGGGGTCGCGGCGCCGTTGTAGAGCGTCTCGATGATCGCCTCGCGGTCAATCGCGTAGAGGATGGCCTGGCGGAACCTGGGATCGCCGAAGATCGGAGTCTTGACCGAGTTGAACGAGAGGAAGTTGTCCACCTGCGAGGGCCCCGCGATCACGGTCACGTTGGGGTTCTGACGCAGGCGAGCAACCTCATCGGCGGTCACGTAGGCAAGGTCGATCTCGCCATTCTCCAGGGCCAGCAGGGCCGCCGCCGGGTCGGCGAAGCTGCGCCGGATCAGCCGCTCGAGCACGGGCGCCCCGCGGAAGTAGTCGTCGAAGCGGACCAACTCGGTGAACTGGCCGGGTTCATGGTTGCTCATCTTGAAGGGGCCGGTGCCGATGGCGACCGTCGACCAGTAGTCGCTCTGGTCGATCGTTGCGCGGTCCAACGTTCCCAGCGAGGCCTCGTGGAGGATCCAGGTCTCGGCCAGGGTATCCAGGAAGGGGGCGTTCGGGGTCGTGGTGGTGATCGCAATCGTCGTCGGGTCGATCACCTCGATGCCCGCGATCTCGGTCGCCGTGCCGTCCACGAACTCCTGGGCGCCCTCGATGGCCAGCAGCTGGCTAGCCTTGCTGCACCCACCGCTCGCCGGGTCCAGGCAGATCTCCAGTGAGAAGGCTACGTCGTTGGCGGTGAAGGGCGAGCCGTCGTGCCAGGTCACGCCTTCGCGCAGGGTAAAGGTCCAGGTCAGGTTGTCGTCGGAGATCTCCCAGCTCTCGGCCAGGTCGGGCACGATCGCGGTGTACTCGACGTTGTAGGTCACCAGGTGGCTGTAGATCTTGTTCAGCCAGTGGTAGTCGCCGCCGGCCTTGAGCGGGTTCAGGTTGTCAACGCCGACGCAACAGGGTCCGTTCCATGCGCCGGTCATCGTGCCGCCGCCCGCCGCCGTGGGCGCCGGGGCCGGGGCGCTGGTCGGGGCGGCTGCCTCGGTGGGCGCCGGAGCACTTGTTGGGGCCGGGGC
>SFCB01000061.1 GCA_004367505.1 Chloroflexi bacterium OHK40
GCATGCCGTCGCCGTCGGTGTCGGCGGCGAGGGGGTTGGTGCCGTGGGTGTTGACCTCGGCGCCGTCCGAGAGGCTGTCGTTGTCGCTGTCGCTATCCTGTGGGTTGGTACCCCAGGTAGACTCCTGGGCATTGCTCAGCCCGTCGCTATCGGCATCCTGCGCGGCGTCGGCGGCGTCGGTCGGGTTCAGGCCGTTGGCGAGCTCCCAGGCGTCGGGCATGCCGTCGCCGTCGGTGTCGGCGGCGAGGGGATTGGTGCCGTGGGTGTTGACCTCGGCGCCGTCCGAGAGGCTGTCGCCGTCGGTGTCGGCGGCGAGGGGATTGGTACCGTGGGTGTTGACCTCGGCGCCGTCCGAGAGGCCGTCATTATCGCTGTCACTATCCTGCGGGTTGGTGCCCCGGGTGAACTCCTGGGCATTGCTCAGCCCGTCGCTGTCCGGATCACCAGTAGCGCCGTTGGCGCCATCAGCACTGAGCGGATCCAGGCCATTGGTCAACTCCCAACTGTTGGGCAGGCCGTCCCCGTCATAATCCGCTGTTGGGAAGCCCAGGTCTTCGATTGCGTCAATGCCGAAGAGCTGCACCAGGCCCACGAAGCGCACATACTGATACGGTGTAACCGAATTGTAGGGCACGGTCACGGTGTTGATCCCGGCACCGGCGCTGAGCAAGACCTCCTCGGAGTGGATCAGAGAGTTGCTCGCGCTGCGGAACTGAACCGTTACTGCCAGCCCGACGTGCAGGCCACCATAGGAGATACGCAGTGAGCCCGTGCCTGGCTCTTGCGCGCCAAGGTCGATCTCAAGGCCACCGCCGATGCCAAGGACTGTGGCCAGGGCGCCATCGGGTGCGCCGGTGGCGTTCGTCGGGTTGGTAACAACGCTTCCAATGCCGTAAGGGGCTGCCGCATCACCGTATGGATCGATAGGGGGGGTTGCGGTGACAACGTGACTCAGGCCGAGAGCGAATAGGACGAGGATCAGAGGTAGGAAGCTGCGTCGAGTGAGCGTCGTCATGATCCCTCCGGACGAAACTATCAGTACCACTGTTCAGTAGTTCGCTGTGAGTTCTGACGTTCAGCGAGGAATCTCCCAGGCTGATGGCAGGCACGCACGACAAACAGGGGTTGTGCGGTACTCGATACTGAATAGCTCCGCGATCCAGGCTGAGTAGTGGCGCCAGACTCCTCAGGCCAGGATCTGTGAGTCCGAGTTTGGGTTGGAGTGATCCGCTACAAACCCGTGACCTTGCAATACGTACTACAAGGCCGCCGTTACGGAATTCGAACCATATGTCATGTCGTGTTGAAGGTCCAGGCCCTGAGGGTCTTCGCGATGGATGTGCTTTGGACGCATTGCAATGCCTTTTTTCGGATCCTCGGGGAATGGGCAGGGTTGTCGCCCTCCACGGAGCATATGATCTGAATTGGTGGTACCCGAGGCTTGGCTCAAGGACAGCCAGGGGCTGTTTCAGCATAACAAAGCGCTCACTCGGCTCTTGAAAGATAGGTCGGGAAATGTGTTGGAAATATTAAAATCGATTGGAAATGAATATAGATCTTTGATGTGCATACAGCTGGAAGACACAAGTGATCGTGATCGCTGTGAACCTGCTCAACCCTCGTCGGCATGCTCGGGCTGGCGCGCTTAGGTGCTGTTGCGCGCGGGCCACTGGGGCGGCTGGCAGATGCCGTTCCCGCTGCTTGGCGTAGCACGCTACCAGCAGGGCGCGCTCGTTGAGCAGGGCAAGCCCGTGGGCGGGATGGCCTGCAAAGCGCAGCGTGCGCGTGACGATCAGCGAATGGGCGGGTCTGATAAGCCAGCTTCTAGTCCGACGCACCTTGCTCGGCGCCGGTCTCGGCCTGGCATGGGGGCGGGGTAGCGTGGTTGGATGGCCCTAACCATCCGGGTCGGGTGCCGCCGTGCCGATGCGCTCCAGGAACGATCGTTGAAGCAACGTCGCCGGTTGCGCGGCCAGGGGCGGGATGCGCGGCCCGATCCTGGTAGGTTGCCAACGAGGGACGCAGCATACTGCGTCCCCCTGCATCCCTCCGAAAAACCAGGGTCGTGGCTCTAATCAACGCCGAGTGAGCGGCAGGGCCGTGCGATACACGGGGAGGCCGGCCAGTTCGCGGTAGGTGAGGAAAGAACCTCGGCGGAAGGCCGGCTCGCCGCTCGGGTCGTAGCAGGCACCGCCGGGGCAGCGCGAGTCGACCGTGAAGGCGATCCGCACAATCCCCCAGAGCTGCGCGTCGGGTCCGCTGAGCGGCGGGAAGTCCTCGTATTTGAACCAGAAGGCCGTGGCCACATCGTCGCGGGCGTCCATCGCGCGGTAGAAGGCCCGCATAAACTCCGCCTGCCCCGCACTCGTCTGGCGGGCGTAGCCGGCGTTGTAGCCGATCTCGGTGATCCAGAACGGCACCTCAGCCGCGTAGCCGCGTCGGGGTCGGTCTGCCTCAGCGTGTCGCGCAGGCGCGCCCGTAGATCGTTCAGCCGCGAGGTAATCCGCGCGATTTCGGTATCGATGGACTCCAGGCTGGCGACGATCTCCACCGGGTAGGGATGGTAGCCCAGGCCATCGACCGGGTACTCCTTGTAGGAGGCAAAGTAGCTCACGAAGGGCTCGGTGGTGTAGATTGCGGCCAGGTAGGCCCGGTCGCTGGTGGCGCCAGCACCGCTGGGGAGGAGCTTCGTGCTGCCACGGGGGTGCAGGCCGCCGATGAGGATGCTTACCCCGGCGCGCCAGCTGCCCTCCGGCGACTTGCTGCTACACTGATTTTGCTTGAAGCAGCGGTAGAACTTGGCGTGTAGCCGCCCGTTGAGCGCCGGGTCGATTCCCTCACCCCCGGCGAACTGGCCGGGCGAGACCGGCAGTCGGTTCTGCTCGTTGAGGATCTCGTAGGCCGCCACCCGGTTCTCATAGCGCTGCGCGACGAGCAGCGCCCGGTCCAGCCAGGTCTTCATGTAGGGGTTCACCCCGCCGCCGTACACCGGGTCGTCGCCCCCTTTGACCACCAGGCCGTACTGGGGGTGACGTGGGTCAACATTGATCACCAGGGCGAAGCCAAGCAAGCCGAGGACCTTCAGGTTGTAGCGTGGGGCCACCTCGTTGATGAAGTAGTCGTAGCGGGCCAGGTTTGCGGCTACGTCGCCCACGCGCTCGTCGATGATGAACTCAACCCGTACCCAGCGCACGCCGGCCTCGGCCAGCACCTGGCCCATGCGCTCCTGGGATTCATAATTCGGCTGGCCCGGGTAGCGCGGGTGGGTGCCGAACTCGTACCACGGGTCGCGGATCACCATCCCGAGCAGTTCGGGGTTGATGCCGGTGGGATTGGCCGCCGGGGCCGATCGCGCCGGGCTTGCCACGCCGAGGAGCCAGAACAGCAACACGCCGGCCAGGGCCATGCGGGTAATTGACATAAAAATCCTCGTGACTGGTCGTACCCGTCGGTACAAACGGGGCCGACCGGCGGATTCGCGGCCTTGCGCAGGGCGGGCGGAGGTGCTAGGATTGCGACGCACTGCGCTAGGTCCGCCGACGGGGGCGGGTACAGAGGAGGGCATCCCGATGAGCGATCTGAAGGCCAGGTTCGAGCAGGCAGCGCAAGAGGCCCAGCAGCTGCCGAGGCGCCCGGAGACCGACGTCTTGTTGAAGCTGTATGCCCTCTACAAGCAGAGCACCGCCGGCGATGTCAGTGGCGCGCGGCCGGGAATCCTCGATATGCAGGGCCGGATGAAGTACGACGCCTGGGCGAAAGTGAAGGGCATGAGCGCCGAGCAGGCCATGGGCGAGTACGTGGCGCTGGTGGAGCAGCTCAAGGCCGGGGGCTGAGCGGCTGTGCGAATGGAGCCCGGCCGCCTCGTTCGGATCAGCAGCGCTGTACCGCGCCAGGCGGCTGGGGTTTCCACCTATGACGACGATTATCTCGATACACTCGTTCCGCGGTGGTACTGGTAAGTCGAATACCACCGCCAATCTCACGGCCCTGCTCGCGGCCGAGGGCTACCGCGTTGGGGTGTTCGACACCGATATCCAGTCGCCTGGCATCCACGTCATCTTTGGCCTGGCCGACGAGGAGATCGGGCCCTCGCTCAACACCTTTCTGCGGGGTGAGTGCGAGATCGAGGATGCGATCTACGAGGTGACCGATCGCCTCGGTGCGCCCGTGAGCGGTCGCGTCTTCCTCATTCCTTCCAGCGTTAAGGCGAGTGAGATTGCCCGGGTGCTCCGCGAAGGCTACGACCCTGGTACGCTCAATGAGGGCTTCCAGCGGGCCGCCAGGGCCCTTGACCTCGACGTTCTGCTGATCGACACCCACCCTGGCCTGAATGAGGAGACCCTGCTCTCGATCGCGATCTCCGACACCTTGCTGATTATCCTGCGCCCCGACCAGCAGGACTATCAGGGTACCAGCGTCACCGTTGATGTGGCCAATTCGCTCGAAGTGCCCCGCCTGCTCCTGCTCGTCAACAAGGTGCCCCAGAGCTACGATACCGAGCTCGTCCGTCGCCGTGTCGAGGAGACGTACCGTGCCACCGTGGCTGCCGTACTCCCCCACTCCGACGAGCTCATGGCGCTTGCCTCCACCGGCATCTTCGCCCTGCGCTTCCCCGATCACCCTCTCACGGCCCTCTACCGCCAGGTAGCCGCCAGGCTGATGGCCTGATCTGCGCCTCTCCAGCGTCGTTCGTTCCAGGACACCCGGCCCCTCGCTCCACCGTGCCGCTCAGGGGCTGAAAGCACTCCGGCACCGGTTCTGCGTCTGCCGTGCCGGGGCGCTCCAGCGCGCCGCTGCGCTCCTCGCTCCCGCGCGCGGAGATGGGTCCTCGCCTGCGCGCGGAGGCTTGCGCCGGCGCCAGCAGGGAGCTTCCGGGCCTCCCCACTGCATACACGCCACCCGTTCTGTCCACCCTGAACCCATACGCGGGAAGGGGCCGCCCAACAGGGATCGGCAAACCGCCAATCGCGGATGTGATCTGTTCGCGCCTCCTCCATGCTGGGCAGAGAAGGGGGAACGGCCAGCGGAAGTACGACACACGACGCGCCAGCTTGTGCGGGCTTCGTCCTCTGGCGTACGCCGCGCGCTGCCTGGAGGCTGCGGAGACTTGCCCCAACTTCGGCTATAATCTGGAACTAGTTCCACGTGCGACACAGAGTTCAGGTGTGCAAGGGAGCACTATGAGCGAGACAGATTGGGTGCGCGACCAGGCGGCGCGATCCCTCGATCGCCTGCTGCCGCGCCTACGGGCCGAGTTGGCACCGGCCCGCCGCGCCGACCGTGAGGGTTGGGAGCGCTTCGAGGCCCGTCTACGTCATGAGTGGCCCCGCCTCTTCGGGCTGCTGCTCCACCTCTACGGGCACCACTACGACTTCTTCTACCACCTCGAGCAGATCCTGCTGGCCACCGCACAGGCCTGGGCCGCCCGCCCAACGTCGCTGCGCGAGCTCGACGAACGCCGCGCGGCCGATCCGCTCTGGTTCCAGTCTCAGCGGATGATCGGCGCCGTGCTTTACGTCGATCTCTTCGCGGGTACGCTGGCGGGTGTGCGCGAGCACCTGCCCTACCTCAAGCAGCTCGGCATCACCTACCTGCACCTGATGCCGCTGTTCCTCGCTCCCGAGGGCAACAACGACGGCGGCTACGCAGTCAGCAGCTATCGCACCGTCAACCCTGCCCTTGGCACCATGGAGGAGCTCTCCGCGCTCGCTGCCGACCTGCGCGAGCAAGGCATCAGCCTCGTGGTCGATTTCGTCTTCAACCACACCTCCAACGAGCACGAGTGGGCCCGGCGCGCCCGGGCCGGCGAGCGTGACTACGTTGAGTTCTACTTCATCTACCCCGACCGCACCGTTCCCGATCAGTACGACCGCACCCTGCGCGAGATCTTCCCCACCGTACGGCGCGGCAGCTTTACCTGGGACGAGGAGATGCGTCGCTGGATCTGGACGACGTTCAATAGCTTCCAATGGGATTTGAACTACAGTAACCCCGCTGTCTTCCGTGCCATGGCCGAGGAGATGCTGTTCCTCGCCAACGCCGGTGTCGAGGTGCTGCGCCTCGACGCCGTGGCCTTTATCTGGAAGCGCATGGGCACCGACTGTGAGAACCAGCCCGAGGCCCACATGATCATCCAGGCGTACAACGCCCTGGCGCGGATCGCTGCCCCAGCGCTGCTCTTTAAGTCCGAGGCGATCGTCCACCCCGACGAGGTGGTGAAGTACATCAGCCCCGACGAGGCCCAGCTCTCCTACAACCCGCTCTTTATGGCCCTCTGCTGGGAGGCCCTGGCCACTCGCGAGGTCAGGCTGCTCGCCCGCTCCCTTGCCACCCGCTGGCATATTCCGGCCGGCTGCGCCTGGGTGAACTATTTGCGCAGCCACGACGACATCGGCTGGACCTTCGACGACAACGATGCCCGGGCCGTCGGGATTGATCCGTGGGGCCACCGGCGTTTCCTGAACGCCTTCTACACCGGCGACTTCCCTGGATCTTTCGCCCGTGGGGTGCCATTTCAGGCCAACCCCACCACCGGCGATGCCCGCGTTAGCGGGACCCTGGCCTCCCTCGCCGGTCTGGAGCAGGCCCTCCACGAGCGTAACCCCATCCTGATCGACCTGGCCGTCCGGCGAATTCTGTTGCTCCACAGCCTGATCCTCAGCGCCGGGGGCGTGCCTCTGATCTACATCGGCGATGAGGTGGCCACGCTCAACGATTATGGCTATGGACGCGACCCCGCCAAGAGTGAAGATAGCCGCTGGGTCCACCGCGTGCCATTTAACTGGGACGATGGCGATCGCTGGTCCGACATGGCGCGCCCTGCCGGATACATCTACAACGAATTGCTGCGGCTGATCGCCCTCCGTAAGGAGCAGCCCGCCTTCGGGGGTGGCGCGCTCGAGGTGTTTGATACCGGTAACCCACACTTGCTCGGCTTCGTGCGCCAGCACGCCGGCAAGCGTCTGACGATCGTCGCCAACTTTAGCGAGCGGGCCCAATCCCTCGGCGCCAACCGGATGCGCCTCCACGGCCTCGGCTACGAGTTCTGCGATCTCAACACTGGCCTGCGCATCAGTGCCAGCGATACCATCACCCTGGCGCCCTACCAGTTTCTCTGGCTCGAATCGCTCTAGTGGCCTACCACGGTGATGTCGCTGAGAGACGCCCCAGTGGGGCGTCTGTACAGCCCCAGTGGGGCGTCTGTACATCGGGGGCGATCCCGTAGCGACGCCCCAGTGGGGCGTCTGTACATCGGGGGCGATCCCGTAGCGACGCCCCAGTGGGACGTCTGTACAGCCCCAGTGGGGCGTCTGTACATCGGGGGCGATCCCGTAGCGACGCCCCAGTGGGGCGTCTGTACAGCCCC
>SFCB01000017.1 GCA_004367505.1 Chloroflexi bacterium OHK40
ACCTTGGCGACAGGGGCGGGGCGGGCCACATCGGCGATGAGCGCGTGGGAGAGCGCGCGCCCGACCGGGGTGGTGACGCGCTCAGAGGGCTGCAAGCCGCAGCCGACGAGCGCCATCACGAGCAGAGCTGTGGCCGCAACAGCGCGGACCAGGTGTGTGCCGGAGTTCATCATCGACCTCCAGAGGCTCACAACGCTGCGAGTGTGGCCTTAGCATACACCCTGATCGCCAAAATGGAAGATCCGATCCGCGCAAACGTTGCAGGCTTGTCGGATCTTAACCCGGCCCGATCCGCACCCCCGGCGCAGGCAGGGCTCAAGCCCGGTGGTTATCGAGGCGCGCAAAGGTGTCGCCGAAGATCAGGTTGCGAACGTGGCCGCTGTGCAGGAAGCTGCTGGGGAAGTCCGGCGTGAAGTTGGCCAGGGCCCCAAGGGTCGTGAGCTGCTCGTCGTTCAGGCGCAGCTCCAGGCAGCCGAGGTTATCCTCCAGCTGGGCGAGCGTGCGACAGCCGAGGATGGGGATTATCAGGCCGGGCTGCTGGCGTACCCAGGCGAGGGCCAGTTGAGCGGGGGTACAGCCAATCTCGGCGGCCATGCGTACAAGGGCCTCACCGGCAGCCCGCTCCTGCTCACTTGCGCGGGGCCGGCGGCGCGGCTCGTCGCTTTCGCGGCTATACTTGCCGGTGAGCGTCCCCGCCTCGAGGATGCCCCAGGCGAGGAAGGCCAGATCGAGCCCGCGTGCCATGGGCAAAACCTCACGCTCCACGGCCCGATCGAGGAGGGAGTAGGGCGCCTGCATGGCCACGGGGCGCGACCAGCCCATCGCCTCGGCGCGGGCCACGGCGTAGCTCACCACCCAGGCCGGGGTGTCGGAGAAGGCGAAGTAGAGCACCTTGCCCGCGCGCACCAGGTCGTCGGCGGCGCGCAGCACCTCGTCCACCGGGGTGGTCTCATCCCACATGTGCAGGTAGAGGAGATCGAGGTAGTCACTGCCGAGGTTGCGCAGGCTCTGCTCGACGGAGCGGAGCATGCTCTTACGGGAGTTGCCGCCAAGGTTGGGGTTCCGGGCATCACCGGCGGTGTTGCGCAGAGTGTACTTGGTGGCCACCACATAGCGATCGCGTGCGTCGGCGATCAGGCGCCCGAGGATGCGCTCGCTGGTACCGTTGGTGTAGTTGTTGGCCGTATCGAGAAAGGTGCCGCCGGCATCGACGAAACGCGCGAAGATCGCCCGGCAGGTAGCCTCGTCTGCGCCCCAGCCCCAGTCGTTGCCGAAGGTCATGGTGCCGAGGCAGAGTTCGGAGACCCGCAGTCCACTCCCGCCGAGAAGCTTCAGCCGCATCATCTGTTCCTCCGTTGGTGTGATCCCTCGCCCGTTGAGAGCCCGGCGCGTGGCGACGCCAGGGGCGCCACCGAGACGCAGGCGGGCCTCAACAGTGTAGGGGCTCCCACGGTGGGAGAGTCAATGAGCGCGAAGGGCGCGAAGAGTTACGCGGTCTCCTGTCGTGGCTGGAGCGGGCCGCTGGCTCGGGTGCGCTCGAGGGCAAAGAGGAGGATGGCGATATCAGCGGGGTTGATGCCGGCGAGCCGGCCGGCCTGGCCGATGGTGGCGGGGCGGAAGCGCTGGAGCACCTGGCGGGCCTCGTTCCGCAGGCCCGGCAGTGTGTCGTAGTCAAAGTCGGCGGGGATGGGCCGGCCCTCCATCCGCTGCATGCGCGCTACTTCCCGCTGCTGGCGGGCGATGTAGCCGCCGTATTTGCACTCGACCTCCACCAGATCGGCCACATGGCCCGGGGCAGCGGGCAGTTCGGCGAGAGCGGAGCGGAGTTGGTCGTAGCGCACGCCGGGGCGCGCCAGGAGCTCGGCGGCGCTCATAGGTTGGCTGAGCGCCTCGATGCCGACGGCCGCGAGGGCAGTGTTGACGGTGGCTGATGGGTAGATTCGGTGGCCCGCCAGGGTGGCGCGCAGCGCCTCGGTGGCCTCGCGGCGCCGCTCGACAGCGGTGGCTCGGGCGGCATCGACGAGCCCGAGCTCGTGCGCGAGGGGCGTGAGCCGCAGGTCGGCGTTGTCGCCGCGGAGGAGCAAGCGGTGCTCGGCGCGGGAAGTGAACATGCGGTAGGGCTCGCGGATCTCCTTCGTAACGAGATCATCAACCAGCACACCGATGTAGGCCTGGTCGCGACGGAGGATCACGGCGGGCAGGCCACGCACGAAGCGTGCCGCGTTGATCCCGGCCATCAGGCCCTGGGCGGCGGCCTCCTCATAGCCGGTGGTACCGTTGATCTGGCCGGCGAGGAAGAGGCCGGGCATGCGGCGGGCCTGGAGGTCGGCGCCGACCTCGCCGGTAGCCACGGCGTCATACTCGATCGCGTACCCGACGCGCATCAACTCGACGTTGCGCAGGGCGGGGATGGCGCGCAGCATGGCCCACTGCACATCCTCGGGGAGCGAGGTGTTGCAGCCCTGCACGTAGACTTCATGGGTGCTCCAGCCCTCTGGCTCAAGGAAGAGACCGTGGCGCTCTTTGTCCGCGAAGCGCACGATCTTATCCTCGATACTCGGGCAGTAGCGCGGGCCAACGCCCTCGATCACCCCGCTGAAGAGCGGGGCCCGATCGAGGTTTTCGCGCACGATGGCGTGGAACGCCGGAGTGGTGTGCACCAGGTAGCACGGCAACTGGGGGCGCCAGCCGTCCAGGGTGGGGTGCGGGTAGACGGGGGCTGGCGGCCCGTGATACGCGGGCGCGGGCGGAGCGTCGCTCGCCAATGGTGAGGGAGCGAGCCCCTCATCTGGCGCCTGGGCGTAGTAGTGGCCGAAGAAGACGGGCACGGCGCTACCGTGCTGCACCTCGGTGAGGCCAAAATCCACACTGCGGGCATGCACGCGGGGCGGAGTACCCGTCTTCAGGCGCACGAGGGGGAAGCCGAGGGCGGCCAGATCCTCGCCAAGGGCCACGGAGGGCGCCTCGCCGGCACGCCCGGCGCCCCAGGTAGCCTGGCCGGTAACGGCGCGACCGCGCAAGAAGGTGCCAGTTGTGAGGACGAGCGCCCTGGCAGAGTACGTCCAGCCCGTATGGGTCACCACCGTGAAGCGGTCAGCGCGGGCCATCCAGGCAGCCCCTGTCCCATTGCCGGGCGGGACGGTGGCCACCGCGCGCTGGGGATGCGGAGGCACAATGCGCTCCACCATCGCCTGGCGGAGATCGAGGCCGGGGATGCGCTCAAGCTCCTCCTTCATCACCTGCGCGTAGAGCCGCTTATCGCACTGGGCGCGGAGCGATTGGACAGCGGGACCCTTACTCTCGTTCAGGGTGCGGATCTGGATGGCGGTACGGTCGGTGACGCGAGCGATCAGGCCGCCCAGCGCATCGATCTCGCGCACCAGGTGGCCCTTGGCTGGCCCGCCGATGCTCGGATTGCAGGACATGTGGGCTAGTTTATCAAGGTCGATCGTCAGCAGCAGGGTGCGGCAGCCCATTCGGGCAGCAGCGGCGGCAGCCTCGCAGCCGGCGTGGCCGGCGCCGACAACGATCAAATCGTAGGAGTGCTCCATGGGCGTGGTATAATCCGGGCCGTTCCGGGGCTACAGCGCCCCCTAATCGAGGAGCTGCGCTTGGCGTTCATCCTGATTATAGATGATGATGTGACCCTGCTCTCCCGCCTCGGAGCGCAGCTTGAGGAGGCCGGCCACGAGGTGGCCCGCAGCAGCGACGTTGCCCATGGCGCGCAACTCTTTGCGGAGCGCCGGCCCGATCTGGTGGTGCTGGAGGTGCGCGCGGGCGCGGGCGCGGGCTGGGAACTGCTGGAGCGGCTGGCGGCGGAGATCCCGGTAGTGGTGCTGAGCGGGGCCGGGCGCGAGGAGGAGATCGTGCGCGGCCTGGATGCGGGCGCCGCCGACTACATCGCCAAGCCCTACCGCTCGGCCGAACTGCTGGCGCGCATCCGAGCTCGCCTGGCCGGGGCGCCTTCCCCCGCCCTTACCGCTCCCCCACAGCCAGAGGCCAGCCCCATACGGCAGGCGGCGACACCGACGACTATGCCACGGCGGGGCAGCCGGCGCGGCAAAGACGATGAAGAGTCGGTGTTTATGAGCGAGGCGGAGGAGATGGCCCTGCTCCGCATGCCGCCACCGCCCCGCTCCGACGCCGCGCCCCTCCCCGACGATGCTGGCGCCGAACCCCAGAGCATCGGGCGGCGCATGCGCGCCGAACGATTGCGCCGCCACCTCACGCTGGTACAGGTCGAGAACGATCTGCGCATCCGTATGTCGTACCTGCAAGCGCTGGAGGACGAGAAGTTCACGCTGCTGCCACGAGGCCCGGCGGCGCTGCAGATGGTACGGGGCTACGCCGAGTACCTGGGAATGGATGCTGACGCCGTGCTCGACGAGTATCGCCGCCAGCACTACGTTGAGGCAGCGGAGCCGCCACCTGCCCTCGACAGCAATGGCGCCAGGCGCGAACTGCCGCGCGGGATCGTGCTGGCCACAGCGGTGCTGCTGGCGCTCGCCGTCGGCATCGGGGCGATCGTCACCCTCGATCCAGGCTTCTTCGGGCGCCTGCCGGACTTCGCAGCTCAACTGTGGGAACGGATCGTCGGCATACTGCCGGGTGGTGGGTAGAGTGCCTGTGGGGAGGGGCGCGCCTTTCCACGCCCTATCCATCAACGGTTCGCTGTCGGACCACTAGCGCTCCCGCCGCGCCCGCAGCCAGCCCCAGAGGGCACCGGCGCAGCCCGCAGTGAGCAAGACGAGCACAACCGGGGGCTGCCAGAGCAAGACTGCGGCCCCGGCGCCCAGCATGGTCGCCCCGGCGACCATGAGGTCAGCCCGGCCCCGAGCATGGGCCTGGCGCATGATCGGCGCGCCCATCTGCCAGGAGAGAAGCAGGCCCAGGCCCACGGTGGCAGGAATTACCCCCCGCAGCGCGGCCTCAACCAGTGTGAGCCCGCTAACGCTCGCGTAGACGGCGGTAAGTGCCGCCGTGATCGTCACGCTGGGCAGGAGCAGGCCCAGGAGGGCGAGTACCGCACCCCAGGCGCGCCCCATACGCCAGCCAATCAATACAGTGAGTCCGAGCAGGTTGATGCCCGGCGTCATCTGGCAGATGGCCCAGTAGCGCGTGAACTCCTCGCCGCTGATCCAGGCGCGGCGCTCTACTACCTCGCGCCGGATCAGCAGCAGCGTAGCGGCGCCGCCGCCCCAACTCTGGGCACCCAGGCCCAGCCAGATAGAGAAGAGGCCCCAGGGACTCACCCGCTGGGCGCCAGGTTCGATCCCCATAGAGCAAGAACCGAAAACCAGGAAGCGGAGAACCGCACGCAGGTGGCGCTCTGACGCGCTTCAGCCATGCGCAGATGGCTCAATCTTTGCAAGAAATGCCCCAGGCTCTCGGACAGAGAGGCCGTGGCGCAGCACGCCATCAATGACCTCTGCGGGCATACGCCGCACGGTACCCCGTGGAGACGCCCCGATGGGGCGGCTTTACGCTGCCGCACGGTACCCCGTGGAGACGCCCCGATGGGGCGGCTTTACGCTGCCGCACGGTACCCCGTGGAGACGCCCCGATGGG
>SFCB01000158.1 GCA_004367505.1 Chloroflexi bacterium OHK40
AAGCCCGTCCACCCTTGGCGTCGGGCTTGGAGCCTGCGCCGCCAGCGCGAACTGGCCGGCGCCGCTTAGCGTACGTGCAAGACGTTACGTCACACCCCTTGCGTTCCACAAGTTTGACAACGCCGCGCCCTGATGGTATACTCCACTATCGCCGCGCCGAAAGCGCGCGTTGCCTATTCGTGTGCCGTACCGGCCCGCTCTAAGGCGTAGCCCGAGCTGCGACCAGACGTAGGGCTCGGATATTATTTTGTCTCGCAGCGATCCGCAGGCTCGTGAGGGTGTCTGAGACGCAGGAGTGCTGGATGCCGACTATCAATCAGCTCGTACGCAAGCCGCGCAAGCCGGTAGAGAAGAAGACCAAGGCCCCGGCGCTGCGGTTCACCTACAACTCGCTCAAAGGGAAGCTGACGCGCGGGAAGGGCTCGCCGCAGAAGCGCGGTGTGTGTACCAAGGTCTCCACCGTTACGCCGAAGAAACCGAACTCGGCACTGCGCAAGATCGCCCGCGTTCGTCTCTCCAACCAGATCGAGGTGACGGCCTACATCCCTGGCGAGGGCCACAACCTGCAGGAGCACTCGGTGGTGCTCATTCGTGGCGGTCGCGTGAAGGATCTGCCGGGTGTGCGCTACCATATCGTGCGCGGTACGCTCGATACGCAGGGTGTCAATGGTCGCAAGCAGGGGCGCTCGAAGTACGGCACAAAGAAGAACGCTCAGCCCATCGGTAAGAAGAGGTAAGCTATGCCCCGTCGCGGTGATATCCAGAAGCGCCAGGTGCTGCCCGATGCCCGCTACGAGAGCGTGCTGGTGCAGAAGTTCATCAATAAGGTGATGGAGCGCGGCAAGAAGAGCGTCGCCGAGACGATCGTCTACGACGCCCTTGATATCGCGGCCGATCGCATCAAGAAGCCCCAGCTCGAGATCTTCGAGCAGGCGCTGCGCAACGCGAGCCCCTCGATCGAGGTGAAGCCGAAGCGTGTGGGTGGGGCCACTTACCAGGTGCCCGTCGAGGTGAAGAGCGATCGGCGTTACGCCCTGGCGATGCGCTGGCTGCTCATCGCCGCTCGCTCCCGCAGCGGTCGCCCGATGCGTGAGCGCCTCGCGGCTGAGCTGGTCGACGCCTATAACAATACCGGCAATACGATCAAGCGCAAAGAGGACGTGCATAAGATGGCCGAGGCCAACCGCGCCTTCGCCCATTACGGTCGCTTGTAGCGGTGTACTCGCTGGGAGGGCGGGTGCGCGGCTCCCTCATCGCATATCTATGAGAGCGAGGCGCTCGTGTGGGAGCGCCTTATGAGAAGAGAGATAACTAGAGGCGACTCCGGTCGCCGGACAGACGCTCCACGCGAGCGTCGCCAGAGGAGCAGGGTCAGGTATGCCACGCCAGTTTGAGCTCGATAAAGTACGAAATATCGGCATTATCGCCCACATCGACGCGGGCAAGACCACGACGACGGAGCGCATCCTGTTCTATACCGGGCGCACCTACAAAATCGGCGAGGTCCATGAGGGTACCGCGACGATGGACTGGATGCCCCAGGAGCAGGAGCGTGGCATTACCATCACCTCGGCGGCAACCACGGCCCAGTGGAAGCTCGGTGATACGGTCTACCGGATTAATATCATCGATACCCCCGGCCACGTGGACTTTACGGTCGAGGTGGAGCGCTCGCTCCGCGTGCTCGATGGCGGCGTCGTCGTTTTTGATGGCGTGGCCGGTGTGGAGCCCCAGTCGGAGACGGTGTGGCGCCAGGCCGATAAGTACAATGTGCCGCGGATCTGTTTCGTCAATAAGATGGATCGCACCGGCGCGAGCTTTGAGCGCTGCGTCGGGATGATTGTCGACCGGCTCGGCGCCAGGCCGGCGATTATTCAGCTGCCCATCGGCGCCGAGGATACGTTCAAGGGCACCATCGATCTCTTCACGATGAAGGCGACGATCTATAACGACGATCTCGGGAAGGATATCCGGGAGGTGGAGATCCCCGAGTCGCTGGTCGCCGCCGCTCAGAAGGCCCGCGCCGATCTTGTAGAGGCGATCGCTGAGACCGACGATGAGCTTACCCTGCTCTACCTCGAGGGTGAGGAGCTCAGCGTCGAGGAGCTCAAGCGGGGTCTCCGCAAGGCGACGATCGAGGGTAAGCTTGTGCCGGTGCTTTGTGGCGCCGCCCTCAAGAATAAGGGCGTCCAGAAGCTCCTCGATGCCGTGGTGGAGTATCTGCCCTCTCCCCTCGATCGCCCCGCCGTCCAGGGTACGCTCCCCGGCCAGGTCGCCGGCGATGAGGGTGTGGAGTTGATCACCCGCGAGGTGAGCGATAGCGCGCCGTTCACTGGTCTGGTCTTCAAGATCGTGGCCGACCCGTACGTGGGTAAGCTGGCCTACTTCCGGGTCTACTCCGGGACGATCGAGAAGGGTAGCTACGTGCTCAATAGCACGCGCGGCCAGCGTGAGCGCCTCGGTCGCATCCTGCAGATGCACGCTAACCACCGCGAGGATATCGATGTGGTCTATGCCGGCGATATCGCCGCGATGGTCGGGCCCAAGCAGTCTTTCACCGGTGATACGATCTGCGATCCGGATCACCCTATCGTCCTGGAGAGCATCCGCTTTCCCGAGCCCGTGGTTGAGCTCGCGATCGAGCCCAAGACCAAGGCCGACCAGGATAAGATGGCGATCGCCCTTAACCGGCTCTCTGAAGAGGATCCGACCTTCCGGGTCTATACCGACCAGGAGACTGGCCAGACGATCGTCAAGGGCATGGGCGAGCTTCACCTCGAGGTGATCGTCGATCGCATGCGCCGTGAGTATAAGGTCGAGGCCAACCAGGGTAAACCCCAGGTCTCCTACCGTGAGACGATCACGGTGCCAGCCGATGTTGAGACCCGCTTTGTTCGCCAGACGGGTGGGAAGGGCCAGTACGCCCACGTCAAGATCAAGTTCGAGCCCCAGGAGCCCGGGGCTGGCTTCGAGTTCGTGAACGCGATCGTCGGTGGCGCGATCCCCCGCGAGTACATCCCGGCCGTCGAGCAGGGTATCAAGGAGGCCATGCAGACGGGTGTGATGGCTGGTTACCCGGTGGTCGACATCAAGGCCACCCTCTACGACGGCTCCTTCCATGAGGTCGACTCTTCTGAGATGGCCTTCAAGATTGCCGCCTCGATGTCGCTCAAGGATGCTGTCCGCAAGGGCCGCCCCCAGTTGCTCGAGCCGATTATGCGGGTCGAGACGACAACCCCCGAGGACTTCCTGGGGACCGTTCTCGGCGATCTGAACTCGCGCCGGGGCCGCGTGGAGGGGATGGAGGCTCGTGGGAACGCGCAGGTGGTGCGCGCCTTCGTGCCCCTCGCGACGATGTTTGGCTATACCACCGACCTGCGCTCGGCCACCCAGGGCCGCGCGACGTCGTCGATGGAGTTCGATCACTACGAGGCGCTGCCTGATAACCTCGCGAAGGAGATCATCGAGAAGCGCAGCGCGAGCTAGATGAACCTGCACCTGCTGGCGCCACCGCCCTGGGTCGATTACGCGCTGCTCGACTCAGGCGCCGGTGCGAAGTTGGAACGCTTCGGGCCGTATACGCTCGTCCGGCCTGAAACCCAGGCGATCTGGCCCCGACGCCTCCCGGAGCGTGAGTGGCAGCGCGCCGATGCCGCCTTTGAGAAGTCCCGTGGTGGCGACGATGGCCCCGGCCAGTGGCACACCCGTCGCCCCCTGCCAGACCAGTGGCAGTTGCACCAGAACAATCTACGCTTCTGGGTCCGGCTGACCCCCTTCCGGCATACGGGGGTCTTTCCCGAGCACAGTGCCCACTGGGCCTGGCTCGGCCGGCAGATCGCGGCGCGGCGCGCGCCTACCGTCCTCGTGCTCTTCGGCTACACTGGCCTGAGCAGCCTCTTCGCCGCCGCCGCCGGCGCCCGCGTCACCCATGTGGATGCCTCCAGGCCGGCCATCCTCTGGGCCCAGAGCAACCAGCAGCTCTCCGGGCTCGCCGATCGGCCCGTCCGCTGGCTGATCGATGATGTGGGCAAGTTCGTCGCCCGCGAGATCCGCCGCGGCAGTCGGTACGACCTGCTGCTGCTGGATCCGCCGGTCTTCGGGCGCGGCCCGAAGGGCGAGATCTGGCGGTTGCACGAGCAGCTCCCCGTCCTGGTGGAGCAGTGTGTGCAGCTGCTGAGCGCGGAGCCGTTGGGGGTGCTGCTCAGCGCCTACGCTACTAACATGTCGGCGCTGACTCTTGCCAATGTACTGGCGGCGGCGCTGGCGGAAAAGGCGGGCACAACCAGCGCGGGCGAACTGGTGCTCCGCGAGCAGTCTGCTGGCCGCATGCTCCCTGCCGCGCTCTATGCCTGCTGGTCACTGGGGGGCCATCCCCACGAGCTGGCAGATGGCAAGGAAACGATCGGGTGTTCGTAACGGGCCTCGGGCCAACGTCGGAATAAAGGTCAATCGCACGGACGCAGTTCGCTGCGTTCGCACGACATCGAAGCGAGGATTTACGCGATGGCGAAGCAGAAGTTCGAGCGGACGAAGCCGCACATCAACATCGGGACGATCGGGCACGTCGACCACGGCAAGACGACGCTGACCGCCGCGATCACCA
>SFCB01000126.1 GCA_004367505.1 Chloroflexi bacterium OHK40
CCACTCAGTGGCGGCCCGTGGCTGGTGCGGGAGCCGGCGACCGTGTTCGCCGCGCTCCCACCGTTGCCCGCCGTGCTCCCCGCCGCGCCACCGGCACCACCTGATCCCCAGCTACTGGAGGCCTGGCGCGATCCGGCCTCACGCTGGATGGAGCTTGAGCTGCGGGCCATCCGCGCCGAGTGGACCGACCCACCCCACGCGGCGCGGGCGATCATGCTGCTCGCCGTGGCTATGCATGATGCCCTGGTAGTGTCGAGCGAGGCCCGCGCCGCCGGAATGGCCGTCAGCGACAGCACGGCCCTCTCGACGGCCGCCGCGCGCGTGCTTGCCTACACCCACCCCTTGCTCAGCGGAATGGCGGCCACCGAGGAGGAAGCCGGCACCTGGGCCGCCTACTGGCGCCAGGAGAGCAGCCTGGCCGGGGTGGCCCACGGCCGGCTGATCGGGGCCACCGTGGCCGACGCCGTGATCGCCTGGGCCACCGCCGATGGATCGGCCGATGCCACCGCCGTGCTTGAGCTTCCGGCGCCCGCCCCGGGCGTGTGGGCGCCCACGGCTCCCGACTTCGCGGCACCCCAGGAGCCGGCGTGGAGCCGGGTGCGCACCGTGGCCATCGGCGCGCCAGAGCAGCTGCGCGCCCCCGCGCCGCCAGCCTGGGGGAGCCCGGAGATGGAGGCCCAGCTCGCGGCGTTCGTTCGCGCTCAGGCCGGGCTCACCGCCGAGCAGCGTGCCCAGGCTGACCACTGGGCCGCCGGGGGCGGGACGGTCACACCGCCTGGCATGTGGGTGGAGCGGGCTCGGGAACTGATCATCGCCCATGGGTTGGGCTACGGCGAGGCCGCCGCGATCTATGCAGCGCTCGGCGTCGCGCTCCACGATGCCGCCGTGGCCTGCTGGGAAACCAAGTATCACTACTGGTTCGCCCGACCGATCCAGGCCATGGCCGAGCGCGACCCCGCCTGGCGGCCCATGATCAAGACCCCGCCTCACCCGTCCTACCCCTCGGGCCACGCCGCCTTCAGCGGCGCTGCGGCGGAGGTGCTTGCCGTAGCTTTCCCCGACGCGGCCACCGATCTGCGGCAGGAAGCGCAAGACGCGGCGCGCTCACGGGTCTACGGTGGGATCCACTGGCCGATCGACGGCGAGGCCGGGCTCGAACTCGGTGCCCGGGTTGCCGCACGGGTCGTCGCACGAGCAACTGGCAACTCCGAGTGAGGCCACCCGCGCGCTTACCAGGGCTGACTCGACACGGTCGGCCCCGGCGCGCAGCCATCTCGCCCAACGCTTTTGACCCACATCTCCATCCATCGAAAGGAACCCCTGTGCTCTGCCGAGTGCTCTTTGCTGCCGTCGCGATCTGCCTGACCCTGGCTGCCCTGGCCACGACCACCGAGTCGCGGGCCGCCCGCCTTGAGGTTGTGAGCCAGCTCTACCTGCCGCTGCTGAACTGCCTCGACTGCGGCAGTACGCCCGAACCCACCCCGACCCCGGAGCCCTCACCCAGGGAGTCCGCCCTCCAGGTGATCGAGCTCGTCAATGCCGCGCGCATCGCCGAGGGCTGCCCGGCCGCCGAGGCGCACCCCATCCTGATGCGGGCGGCTCAGGATTGGAGCGACGAGATGGCCAGGATCGGGCTCCAGCACTCGCCCCCTCAACACTACCAGTCGTATGGCTATCTTTCCCCTTATGTCGAAAACATCGCCAGCAATTCAGATCCGGTCAACACCGTGAATGACTGGCTTCGATCGCCTCCGCACCGCGCCAATATGCTGTTCTGCTCATCTGACTACTCGGCCTACGAGCTTGGCGCCGGAGTACGGAATGGCTTCTGGACCCTCATCGTTGGCACGCGCTACTGAGGTGAGCAGAGCCAGGAGCCGATAGGGCCGCCCTTTGCATCGCCGCGTTGTCCACCATTTGTATGCCTGTCTCACTGGAAGGACAACGCCTGCTCGGCACCTCATCGGGCGACCGCGCACCGCGTCGCCGTGCGATCGCTCCTGGCTCCCACTTCGCGGTTCTGGATTCTCGGTTCGGCCCGGTTTTCTACAGGGAGCCGCTATGCGTCACGTTGCACCATCACCGCGCCTGCTCCTCGCGGCCCTCTGCGCCCTGGTGCTGCTACCCATCGTGCCGGCTCGGGAGCCCGCCCCGGCCGATGCCCAGATCACTCAGGGCGGAGCCTTTGGCAGCGCGGTGCCCTGCCTGCTCGGGGAAGACACCTTCGCCACCACCTGTTTCGCCGACACCTTCGTGAACCCTGCCCCGGCGTCAGACCCGGCCCTGGCCCAGGTAGGGATGACGACCAAAGCCCCCCTCGCCGCCCTGGGCGCCCGTGGGGGCGGCACCAACGCGCGGATCATCAACGGCGTCGGCGCCATCTACGGGCTGGCCTACGACGATGGCGCCGTGAGCGGTAGACGCCGGCTCTACGCTGCGGCCTACACCAAACGGGGCACCAGCTTCGGCCCCGGCGGCCCCGGCGGCGTCTACGTCTACGATTTCCTCGACCGGGCGTGGAGCCTGGCCTTCGTGGTGCCCGGCGCCGGCTGGGAGCGCACCCGGCGCAACGACGCCTACGACACCGATGTGATCCCCTTCGTCGGCTATTCGGGGCTCGGCGACATCGAGATCAGCCCCGATGGGCGCGAGCTCTTTCTCGTCAACCTCGGCGCCCGACGCATCGAGCGCTACGACATCACCAGCTTCCCGCCGCTTCGCGGCACGCCGATCCCCTTCGACCAGGGGATCGGCGATAGGAACGATCCACTCGACCTGATCCTCGCCGCGAATCCGGCCTCCAACACTGCCGCGACGCGGAGCGACTTCATTCCCTTCGCGCTGGAGTTCGCCCCCTTCGAGGCGCCCGATGGCCCGCTTCTGGCGCTCGGCATCACCGACACGGCCCGTCGCGCCGTGATGGCCGGTGGCGCTGCCCCGCCCGCATTCTACCCTGTGGTCTACGTTGCAACCTACACCGTCAACAAGGCCACCACCCAGAAGTGGGCGCTCTCGCTACGCCAGGAGTTAAACGACGCCCGGATCGCCGTCCGCATGCGCGACAGCCAGATCGATGGGATCTGGGCTTCGAACTACCACGACCGGGGCATCCAGAGCTGGAACCCCTGGCACAGCAACCTGTCCGCCATGCCACGCACGTTTGTCGCCACCCTTGGCGACACGCTGATCTACCCCCAGCCCTTGCTGGCCGACATCGAGTTTACCCGGGATGGCCGGCGTATGTATCTTGGCCTCCGCGATCGGACCGGCGACCAGGCCTTTGTGGCCGCCGCGCCACCGGGGCACTTCGCGGCCGTTGCCCAGGGCGACACCCTGGTGTACGACCTGAATGGTGGCTCGTGGGCGCTGCAGACCAGCAGCCGCAGCTCCGATCCGGCCAACACGCGCCCTGACGACGCCTTCGTGCGGCCCGCGCCGAGCGATCGCTTTGATGATAATCGCCACAGCTTTGACCCGGCCGCCAGCCCATTCCACGTCGAGAACCACCAGGGCAGCCTTGCGACCAGCCTGCAGGGCAGCGGGATGACGCCCACCGAGCGGCTTGCCACCACCACGCTGCTCGGCAGCCGGCAGAGTGGCCTCGCCTTTTACGAACAGGATGGTGGTTACTGGGCCGCCAATCCCAACACCCTTGTGAGCGCCTCGCCCTACGGCGGCGGCAAGGCGGCCAACCTGGGCGACCTGGAGTTGCTCTGTACCTATGCCTTCGTGAGCGGGATGGTCTGGCGCGACCAGAACGGCGACGGCGTGCGCAACGGCGGCGATGGGCCCATCGCGGGTATAACGCTGGAGGCCTTCCAGGGCCAGGCGGCCACGGCCCCCACGCTCGCCAGCGCCACCACCGGGCCCGACGGGCGCTACCGCTTCGCCCTGCCGCCCAACACGCCGGTGAACATCCGCGTCGCCCGCGCCGAGTTCCTGGAGAGCGGCCAGGCCCATGGCATGTGGCTCACCCCACACAATCGTGGCGCGAGCGACGCCCTCGACAGCGATGCCCACCCGGCCTGGGGCTTCGTCGAGTTCGCAGGGAGCGCGACCAGCCCTACGACGGGCCTCAGTGGCGCGTCCCTGCCCATGCCACTGCGCGAGAGCAATCGCGACGACGTGGACCTCGGGCTGAGCTCACGGCCAGTTCCGAGCGGTGCAATCGGCGATGTCGTTTGGAACGATCTCGACGCCGACGGGCGCCAGGACGCCGGCGAGCCTGGCGTGCCGGGTGTGCCGGTATCGCTCACCCCCGACCCGAGCAGCGCCGCGCCGCTTCCGATGGTCACCACCACCACCGACGCCAGCGGCCATTACACCTTCAATGGCCTCCCGGCCGGGCGCTATATCGTGCGCTTCAGCCCCCCGGCGCCCTACACGCCCACCCGCCGCGACGCAGCCGGCGACGACACACGCGACAGCGACGCCGACGCGGGCACCGGCTACGCGGCGCCCATCATCACCCTGATCGACCACGCAACCCGCGACGCGACCATCGATCTGGGCCTCGTCGGCGGCGTGACCGATCTCGCTGTGGAGCTTGGGGGCAGCATCCAGACGCTCGTCGGTCGCTCGATCGACTATACGGTAACGGTGCGCAATCTGAGCCCGGGCGCCCAGGCCCAGAATGTCGTCCTCACCCACGATCTCCCTCCGGGAACCATCTTCGTGTCGGCCTCAGGCTCCCCCGCCCGCGCGGGCCAACGCCTCACCTGGAACCTCGGCCGCCTTGCGCCCCGCGCCGTGCGTAGCTTTACCGTCTGGCTCACCGCGCCGCCCACCCTGGAGCCGCCCGCACCGCCCGTTGAGCTGGTGACCAGGGCCCGTGTGGTGACCACCAGCCCCGAGGTGACGGTGAGCAATAATGCGGCTACCTGGAGGACCCAGCTCGTCAGGCCCGAGATCGGCATCACCAAAAGCGCCCCGGCCAGCGTGCTGGTGGGTGACGAGCTCATCTTCACGCTGGACTTTCATAACGCGGGGAGCGCCACCGCCAACAACGTGGCCATCAGCGATCCGCTCGCCCCGGGTCTCACCTTTACGCGCTTTGTGCGCAACCCGGGCGGCGCCTGCGGCTACGATACGGCGACACGTACCGTCGGCTGTAGCCCTGGCGGGCTCCCACCAGGCACCTCAGGCAGCGTCGCCTTTGGGGCGCGGGTGGGGGTTGATGCGCCGGGCGCGGAGGTGCGCAACAGCGCCACGATCAGCACCAGCACACCGGGCGACAGCCCCACCGGCAACAGTGCCAGCAGCTCCAGCACGCTCCTGCGCCCGAACCCCACCGTGAGTGTCGCGATCAACCCGAGCCCCTTCCCCGTTGGGGAGAACGGCGCGCTCACGGTGGCCTACCACAACGCCGGCGATGGCGATGCCCGGGATGCCAGCCTCACGATCGAGCTCGCTCCCGATGAGGTTCAGCTCGGTCTCCTCCCCTCCACCTGCGCCCGGCAGACCCCCGACCAGACGATCCTCTGCGCGCTCGCCACGCTCCCGCCGGGTCGATCCGGCTCCGTTGTCCTGCCGGTGGCCCTGCCCGCCGACTTCCCCGCCGACCAGCTGAGCGCGACGGCCACGATCGCCAGCGCCACGCCTGAGCGGCCCGCCGACCAGGCCGACAACACTGCCACCGCCAGGGCCGACGTGCTGCGCCCCAACGTCTATGTCGATGCTGCCGGTCCAGCCAGCATCGTCGGTAGAGGCAGCGTCTTCTGGTACACCGTAGACTACGGCAACCTCTTCCGGCGCAGCCCGGCACTTACCCGCGCCGCCGACGATGCGCGGCTACAGGTCACGCTCCCGCCCGAGGTGCAGCTCATCGAGGCCGCCATGCCGCCCACGTCGGCGAATGGGCAGACGCTCACCTGGGAACTGGGGACGCTGGCCGGGCAGGCGCATGGCCAGATCATCATCGTCGTCCAGACCGACGTCGACGCCGGGGCCACGCTACACCTGGATGCCACGATCAGCACCAGCACCCCCGGCGACGACCCGGGCGACAACCGCGACAGCGTGGAGACCGAGGTCGTGCAGCCGCCCACCAGCATCCCGCAGAGCGGCGGCGACATGCGCCTCGCGATCCGCTCCGAGCTCGACCCGAACAGCCAGGATGGCGATCCGGCCAATGGCGTCTACCTCTCTTCCGGCCCGCAGATCGCGTGGCCCGCCGGCGAGGTGCTCGACTTCACGCCACGGCTCGCCGAACTGCAGATCCCCGGCGAGGACGAGTTGCCCTTCCCCTACGAGTATCGGGCTCGGGTCGTGGGTTGGAGCGTCGCGAGCATCACCATCGATGGCGAGGAGCGCAGCCCCACCGACAGCGACGACCGGGGGCTCAGTGGCTGCCGCGCGGGGCGGCCAACGAACGCCCGGCCACGGCTGCTGCGCGGCTGCGCCTATGGCTACATCGGCGGCGACAACCTCGAGGCCATCCGCAGCGCCGAACTGCCTACCGAGACCCAGCTGAGCGACCAGGCGCACAGCTACTGGACTCAGCCGCCAGCCCCGCAGATGCGCGACGACGTCTACCTCTATCTGCTTGACCGGCTCGCCCCCGTCACGCTGGAGTTGCACGTCGAGGTGGAGCTGCAGATCGTCAACGCCTACCCCGGCAGCATTGGCGGCATCCCGCTGCCCGAGATCCCCGTGGTGCCGCTCCCCGATCCCGAGCGGCAGTTGATCGGACAGCGCTTCACGGTGACCCTGCTCGCCCCGCGAAGCGTGGTGGGGCCGGGGAGCCGGTAGCGCCGCGCAGGGGCAGGCCGGCGGGAGCAGCCGGGGCAGACGCGGTGGGAGCGACGAGGCACGCTGTGTCCCTCCGATAGGAGGCCGGACGGCCAGCCTGGCGCCGACGGGGCTGGTCGGGGCCGGGGCTGATCACGCACACCAAACCATTGAAAGGATGGGAGCCCATGCAACCTTCAGCTCGCCGTGAACGCGGGCAGGCCCTGGTCGAGTTCATGTTCGTTCTCGGCCTGCTCCTCACCCTCATCCTCGGGCTGATCTGCGTCGGCCAGGTACTGCTGGCGAACTACACCGTGAGCCAGGCGGCGCGTGCCGCGGCGCACCAGGCCGCCATCGCCGGCGGCGAGTCAGAGGTGGCGCTCAGCACCGCCCGCGACGTCATCGACAGCGGCGTTGGCACTAGCGCCGACCAGGCCGAGGTGACGGTGGCGTGCCCCGATCCCTGCCGGCGCTACGCCCCCGTGACCGTCAGCGTAGCCTATACCGGCGGCTTCTGGACGCCGCTGCCGCCCATCTTCACCGAGTTTACCGTTCGCGCCTCGGCGACGCGGGCGGCCGAGCGGGATAGCCAGCCATGAGGCGGCGCACACGAAGCGGTGTACCGGCCTGTGAGCGGAGCGCCCGGCGGCGCCGGGCGCTCACGCGGGCCTCCGGCCAGTCCGCCGTGGTTGTCGCCCTGATCATGCCCTTCCTCGTCGCCTTCGCGCTCATGGTCGTTGAAGTTGCCGAGCGCTGGCTGGAGGTGGCAATGGTTGAGGACGCCCTCCAGCAGGCTACGCGCTCGGCGGTGCAAACCCTCGATTACGCCGCCCTGGCCCACGGCGATCACAGCCTCCGCGCCGCCACGTGCCGCGCCGTCACCACTGGCTCACCCGGGGACTGCGCCGAGATCGTGGGGGTCGCTACACGCTTCCTGCTCATCAACCTGGGCGGCGTGCGCGGCCTCGACGAGGAGCCAGCCGAGCTCGCCGCACGCGTACGCTGGACCGTTCTGCCCCACGGCGGGACGTGCGCCTACAGCCTGGCCCCCGAGCGCTCCATCACCGAGGCCACACCGCTGATCTGTGCCGAGGTGCGCCCCCGGATGCGCGGCCTGGTGGGCTGGGGCAGCTTTCAGCCACTGATCATCGCCGCCGATACGCTCGATCCGGCCCGCCCGTAACCTCACTGCCAAGGAGAACACACCGTGGCCACCGTCACCCCAACCCGGAGCACCCTGGGACAGGCCCTCAGCCGCAGGCGCAGCAGCCCCCTGCCGGCGCTGCTCATCGGCCTCGGGCTCGTCATCACCGTCGCCTTCGCCATCCTGGGCTACCTGGAGAGCCAGCGTACCGAACCGGTAACGGTGCTGCTCCGCGACATCCCCTACGGCCAGCAGATCACCGCCGAGGACATCGGCACGATCACGCTGCCCTTGCACCGGCCCGCCCAACTCGCCGGGATTGGCGACCCGGCGGCGGTGGTGGGCCGCTACGCCGCCCGCGATCTCGGCGCCAACGACGTGGTGCAGCCCGCCATGCTCCTCGATGAGCCGCCCGTGCAGCCCGTCTTCCCCAACGGGCAGGCGCTCACCCCGAATATGGTGCCTCTGCCTTTCCCGACCCTCTCGATCGGTCCGCTCACCCACCGTGACCGCGTGAATATTGGCTACAGCGACGAGAGCGGCGCGCCGGATCTCTGCGACCGTGCCCGCAGTGCCGCTGCGGGCGAGCGGCCCACCGTCGCGGTGGCGGGCAGCCCGCTGTCCCAGCCACGCCCCTACGCCTGCCGCCTGATCAGCTCACTGCGGGTGCTCTACGTAGACGACGCAGCGGGTGTGGCCTACCTTGAAGTGAGCCCTTACCAGGCCCACGCCATCCGCGCGTTGCAGGCGGCCGGCCTCGAGCTCTGGGGCGAGCGTTACGGCGCCTCCTCGGAGGAACTGCCCGCCCTCGACCGTCTCGACATCGGCCAGGTGACCCTCGACCGGCTCACTGTCCCCGTGGCCGTACCCTCGGAGTAGCTCCCGGATCGGCACCCGCGTGATGGTGGACTGCCGTGTGTGGCCGCCACAGCAGAACGCCAACGGCTCGACCAGCTGGCCCGGGCCGTGCGTCCAGATCGGCGCAGGCTCTGGCGCCAATCTGCCTGGCGGCGGGCCACACGAAGACCAGTCCGCCGCTGAAGCATGCGTTCGCACCACCCACCCGGAGATCGTGATGTTCCCACACGACGACGACAACTTCGAGTTCCCGCCGTCCGGCGCGCCCCCCGACCGGACCCGCGACTACGCCGCGCTGACGGACGAGCTACGCATGCTGGTGCGCAGCGGCCGCATGCGCACCTGCTGGGATCTGCCACCCGATGAGGTGTTCGAGCTATTCGGCGTAGGCGGCGACCTCTTCCTCGAAGACTGGGCCGAGATCGATTGGTATGGCCCCCTGGAGATCTGGCGCGACCCGGAGCATCAGGTCTCCGACATCCTCTACAACGGCCCGGGCGATGAGCCGTTCTACATCGTCCAGCGGGGCGCGATGGTCTGTACTGGCGTCACCGCCCACCCCGAGTGGATCACCTGGGTGCAACGACAGCTGCGGCTCCGCAGCGGCCGCCTCGACCCATACGAGGCCCTCTGGGAACCCATGGTGCAGGGCGTCGCCGACCGGCTGCGCTTCGCGATCACGGCCCCACCAATCTCGCGCCACGGCCCCAGCCTGGCCATCCGGCTCATTCCTGAGCACTGGCGTAGCCTGGACGATCTGGTGCAGGCCGGGACGATTACGCGCGAGGCGAGCGACCTGCTGATCGAGGCCCTTGCCGGAGGTGCCACACTGCTCGTGGCCGGAGCCACCGGGAGCGGCAAAACAACCCTCACGGCGGCGCTGACACAGACGATCGGCCGGCAGACCCGCCTGGTCTTCGTGGAGGACGGCGGCGAACTGCCACGTTCGCCGAATAGCCTGCACATCGACGTACAGAGCGAGGGCTCCTTCAGCCAGGCGGTGCGCTTCGCACTGCGCCAGAAGCCGGGCTACATCATCGTTGGAGAGGTGCGGGGCGGTGAGGCGATCGCCATGCTCCAGGCCGCCGCCACGGGCCACCCCGGGATCGGCACCATCCACGCGGGGGCGGTACAGGGCGCCCTGCGCAACCTCGAGCGCATGGCGATGATCGGGCTGAGCGCCGAGACCGGTGGCGGAGGACAGGCGGCCGCGCAGATCGTGCGTGGGCTGATCACCTCTGAGGTTGTCAGCCTGATCGTCGTGCAGATCGGCGCCACCACCCGGGGCCGTCGCGCCGTGGTGGCGATCGAGGAGGTTCTGCGCCAGGGCGGGCTCGGCCAGAGCGGCGACGCCTTTCCAACCAACCCGCTCTTCCAGTACGACACCCAGCGCGGGCAGTTGGTCCGGGTCGGCAATGTGAACGGAGCCTGGGGTCTGGGCCGCCTCTAGCCCATCTCGCGGATACGGTTGAGCCGTCTGCCTGATGGCTGGAGGGTGTCAGGGCCATCCGCGTGTGGAGAGGCGCGAACAACGTCGTGCACCCGATCAAACCGGGTTTGATATGAGAGGTTCTTGATCCAGGCAAACGAAGGAGAAGCAGATGGAGCTGGTGATCTTCAGCGCGCTCGAGGGCCTGCCAGCGCCCCTCGAGCAATACCGCGACCTGGCCATCCTGGCGCCCTCACGCCTCGACCAGGTGGCCCGGCTGCTGGATGGCCCACAGGCCCCGGATGCGCTCTACCTCGACGATACGCGCGGCGCCTCACTACCCGAACTGTGGCAGGCGATCACGGCCGCCCGCCGGATCGGGGTGCGCGTGCTGGTCAACTTCAGTGGCCCGGCACGCGGCGCCCTCAACGACGCCCTGGGCGCTGGCATCCCGGCAATCGCTGAGCGCGACCCGGCCGCCGTGGCCGCCTGGATTGGCGCCCAGCTCGGCCTACGCCACAGCGCTGGCTCCTCGCGGCTAGCCGTGGTGGCCGTAGGGGCGGCCAAGGGCGGTATCGGCAAGACCTTTGCCACCTGCGTGCTCGCCGAGGGGGCGCGCCGTCGTGGCTTGCGCGTACTCGTCTGGGACAGCGATATCTCGAACCCCGGTCTGGTGCCCGCCTTCCGCGTCCCCAGCAGCGCGCCATCGTACCTGCATCTGATCCAGCGCGGCCCGGCCCATTGGAACGCCACCGGGATTCAACCCTTCATCTACCAGCCCGAGCACACCAGAGGCACCGCAACCGGCTGGGGCCCGATCGACTTCCTGATTGGCTCCCACGCGGTGGCCCGTGCCGAGAACGACGTCCGGCTGCCCGACTGGCAGGGATTCTACCAGGGCGTGAGCGCCCTGGAGGGCTACGACCTTCTGCTGGTGGACACGCCGCCCGACTACCTGCGGCGCCCGTACGCCACACACGTGCTGCTGAGCGGCGGCACGGTCGTGCTGCCAGCCCCCCCTGGCGCCCGCGAGCGCATGGGCGTCGGCCACTTGCTTGAGCACCTGAGCGAGCATGCTCCCGAGCGGCTTGAGCATTGCGCGCTGCTCTTTATGGAACCCGAGCGCGGCGTGACGGCCACGGTCGGCGAGGTGGCGGCACTCTTCGCCCGCCGCTATCCACGAGTGCCAACCCTGGGCATGCTCCCTCGGGCGCCCCGCCTCGCCAGCCTCGCCGACGAGCACGACGGCTACATCTCCATGCTCGATATCGGGCCCCACAGTCCCTTCGCCGCCGCAGTTCACCGCGCCGTCGATGCACTCTGCGCCCGCCTCGGGATCAGCCCTGCCCTGCCCATGCCGCGCTCCAGCATCCTGGCGCGTTTGCGATCCAGAATCAGCGAGGCCCGCCCCGGCCAGCCGATCGCCCAGGCGACGTAAGGGGCCAGACGCAGCGGTTCCCATCGTGAGCCGTAGCGGCGCAGCGCGCTGCGCCACCAGTAGCCCACCAGGCATGCCCCAACGCCACCCTCGGGCGCCCGGCCGCGCCATCGCGCCCATCGCCGTCCACCGAGCAACCCTCATGCGATTGGTTGGAACGAGCATCATGACAGCCAGGCACACTCCCACCCGCGCCCTCAGCGTCATCGAGGATGGAGGGCTCACCGCCCTCCCGCCCTACCCCGCACGCCCCGCCACCACACCGCCGCCTGCCGACCCATCCATCCTCCAGGCGGTGCGCGACGCTCTGCGCGACAGCATCGCTCCCACGCTGCTCGATCCCGTCGCCCCGGCCGCAACCCGCGACCCGGAGGTGCTGCGGGTACTGCGCGCCGAGATCGGCGCCCAGCTAGAGCGCGGCTATGGCCCCCTCCGGGGCCTGCCAACCGACGAGCGAAGCCTCCTGCAACTCTTTCAGGACGCCCTCGGCTGGGGCCCGGCCCAGCCCTACCTCGATGACGAGCGCGTCCAGGAAGTCAAGATCGTCGGTGACATGATCCTCGTGCAGGAGGAGGGTGCCGACTTCACCGTAGCCCCCGAGCGATTCCCCGACCCGCGCCAGGCCCTGGACCGGGCGCTGCTCCTCGCCGCCCGCCTCAACGTGCTCCTCAACCGCTCGCACCCCCAGGAAACGCTTCCCCTGGCCCACGGCACGCGCATGCACGTGACCATCCCGCCCTGCACGCCCGAGGGCACAGCCCTGATCTGCATCCGGCGCGGCCGGCGCCGTGGCTGGAGCCTCGACGACATCCTGAGCCGCGAAGCATGCTCACCGGCGGTGGCCGAAGTGCTGCGCCTGCTCGTACGCGCCCGCTGCTCCTTCCTGATCGCCGGCGAAACAGGCTGTGGCAAGACGGCCCTGCTTGAGGCGCTAGTCAATTCCTGGCCCGGCGAACCCCACGTCATCACGATCGAGGATAACACCCTCGAGATCAATGTACGCCACCGCGCCTGGACCCGCGAGCTCGTGCAGACGGCGGTAGAGCGGGGCGCCTATGGCCGCGCCGCCCGCGAGGTGCTCCGGCAGACCCCATCGCTCGTGGCGCCCGGCGAGACCCGCGCCGAGGAAGCTGGCGCCATCCTCGCCGTGGCCGTCAGCGGCCACGCCGTCGTCACCACCATTCACGCCCGCTCGGCCCTGCGCGCCGTGCAGCGCTTCGCCGACTGCGCCGCCATGCCCGGCGCCTACATCTACGAGGGCCGCCGCGACCACGCCCTCGAAGATGCCTGCGACAACTTCCAGGCGGTGATCCATCTTGAGAAGGCAGGCGGGCGGCGCTACATCAGCGAGGTATTGCTCCTCGACGGCGTCGAGGAGGTCGGCGAGCGCCTTCGCCCAAGGGCGGTGCGCCTGGCCTGGGCCGCGCCGGGCCCCGACGGCACCCCGGGCTGGCGCACCGCCGCCATAGCCCGTGGCGAAGCTCTCATCTGGGAGGGCGAGGGCGCCACCCCCGAGGGGCTGGCTCGGCGCCTGCGCTTGCTCACCCTCCAGGGCCAGGTGCGCGCCGCGACCACCAGGGCCGCCGTGGCCGAGAGTGTTGCCCGCGCCGAGAGCGCCGCCCGCGCTGGCGATGCCCCCCAGGCCCTCGCCATCCTGCGGCGGGCCTGGGCCGACCGCCCGGATGCGCGCCTGGTGGCCGCTGCCCGGCGGGCGATCGAGCTCGACCTCGAGCTCGCCCGGGAGCTCACCGCGCAGGCGCGGGCCGCCGAGGCCGAGTTGACCCGCGCGCTCGGCAACCGTCGCTGGGCCGACGCCCGCCGCGCCTACGCCCGCGTGCGGGCCGATGTGGCCCTCTACACAGCCCACGCCCCCACGGGTGGCTGGGAGGCCGCAGCCGAAGCGATCGCACAGGGCGAGCAGGCCGACCGCGAGGCCCAGGAGGGGATCACGCGGGCCCGCCTGGCCCTCAGCCAGGGGCGCGCCCGCGACGCCGCCGACATCCTGAGCCACCTCGACCACGCTCGTCTCTCGGCCACCGTGGCGCTCGACACGCTCTACGCCCGCCGCGAGGCCCTGGCCATGCTCCGTGCGGCCGGTGAGGTTGGCGGCTACGCCCTCGAACCCGTCGACGCCGCGATCAGCGCCCTGCATGAGGAGGGAGCAGGCTATGGAGATCGATAGCTTCCCCGTAACCCACCCGGAGACCGCCTGGCTCACCACCCTCGTCGCCCCGGCCCTCACCGCAGCCGCTGTGCTCGCGGTGGTCCTGCTGCTGCGTAGCCGCCTGGCGCTGCTGCTCGCCCTGCTGCAAGCCCGGCGCGCCGCCCGGCGCCTGCCCGCCGGCACGCACCCGGACCCGGCGCTGATCTGGGCGCCCCAGCCAGCCCCGCCGGAGCAACTGCTCAACCTCGCCCTACTCGTCGCGTTCGTGATCGCCGTCGGGCTCGCGCTCATCGCGCCGCCGGCCCTCGCATTGCTCCTCGGCGCGCCGCTGGCCGCCGCCACCGTCTGGGCACTCCTGACGCTGGCCGAGCAGCGTTACGTCGCCCGGCTCGACCGCGACCTCACGGCGGCTGTGGGCCGGCTCAGCGCCCTGCTCAAGGCCAGCAGCGGGCTGCGTCCTGCCCTGGAGCGCGTGATCGCCGACATGCAGGAAGGCCCGCTCCGGGCCGAGTGGTCCTTCCTGCTCACCCACCAGGGCGCGCCGCTGAGCGACGGCGGGATCGCCACCCCCCAGCAGGTGATCATCGCCCTGGCTGCCCAGAGCCCCTCGCGGCGCCATGCCACCTTCCTCAATCACCTCGGCGCCTCCGCTGGCCAGCCCCAGGACGTGCTGGCGCGGCGCTGTGAGGCCGCCTACGAGGCCCTCCAGACATCCGACCGCCGACGCGACGAGATCCGCACCGAGCTGGCTCAGGTGCGCTACAGCGGCATGGCCGTGGGCCTGGCGGGCGCAATGATGGCGCTCTACCTGGCATGGTCTCAGTGGGAGCGGGTCCAGATCGCCTACCGCTCGCCGGCCGGCCCCTTTGTGGGCGTGATCGTGCTCGGCGCCCTGGCCCTACCAATCGTCGGCGGCGCGCTCCTGGCCCGCGTCGACGACAGTGATTACTGAGGGAGGAGCTCCATGGACCTGCTGATCGCTCCTGGCGCCCCGGATCTGCTCATGGCCGCCGTTGGCGCCTTGCTCGCCCTGCTGGGGCTCGTGCTCGCCGGGCGCCCCCCGCTCACCACAAGCCTCTACGGCGCCGTGGCCCGCCTCGACGCGCCCGGCCGACTTGTCGCCGGCCAGGCAGCGGGCCTCGCGGGAGCTGCCCTGCTGCTCCTCACCGTCGTCGCCGGCGGGCTGCAGGGTGGCCCGCGCGCGCTGCTCGTTTGTGGCGCCCTCGCAGCCTACCTCGGCTTCGGCATCGTACTGCCGCGCCAGCCCGAGCGGCGCCGCGAGCGCGAAGCTGCTGCTCTGCGCCGGCTCACCCCCGGCCTGATCGCCTTTGTACGTGTGGCCCTCGGCAGCTTCGAGGCCCCGATCGAGATCCTGCGGCGCTACACCGCCCGGCCCCATCCGCGCCTGGCCCCCATGCAGGCGCTGGTGGCCGAGGCCCTGCAGACGGGGGCCGACCTCCGCCTGCGTCCCTTTGCCGCCTTGAGCGCGGTGGCCCGCACCCGGGGCTGCCGCGAGCTCTGCGACGTAGCCGAGGCCCTCGCCCAGGCCGAGGCCGAGGGCGGGCGGGTCGAGGCTGTGCTGGCCGCCCAGCAGGCGACGCTGGAGCTCATCCTCCAGGGCGAGTTCAAGCGCGCCGTGCGCCGCCGCACCATGTACCTGTTGCTCATGGTCGCGATCAGCCTCGTCGTCGGAATCCTCGGGAACCTGCTCTTCGTAATGACCGGAGGCGGCAGCGTCCTGGGGCAACTCGGGTGACCCGCGCCACCCATCGCAACCGTGACCAGAGGTGCCAAGGAGCAAGCTACCCATGCGCCGCGTGCCCATCCTGCTTTGCGTCCTCGTCGGTGCGATGCTGCTGGCCCCGGCCGCCCCTGCGGTCGCTGCCCCGATAACGGGAGCGCCCGCCCCCTTCCTGGAGTCCGGCGGGTTTGTCGTTGCCGGCCCGTTCTACACCTTCACGATGGCCCACGGCGGTCTGGAGGCCCTCGGCCAGCCGATCACCGGCGAGCTACACGACGCCGAACTCGGTGTGCCGGTGCAGTACTTCACCTACGCCCGGCTGGAGCGCCATCTCGACGGCATACGGCTCACCCGCCTGGGCAGCCGCGCCGTGGCTGGTCGGGAGAGCGAGCCCGCCTTCCAGTGGCGCGGCCCTGACACAGCGCTGGAGGGTGGACGCCGCTACGTGCCCGAGTCCGGGCATACCCTGGGCGGGGCTTTCGGCTGGTACCATGCCCAGCACGGGGCGGTAGCGCTCCTCGGCCACCCGATCTCCGAGGAGTTCGCCGAACCCCGGCCCGGCGGCACACCGATCCTCGTCCAGTACTTCGAGCGGGCACGGCTCGAATACGACCCGGAGGTTCATACGGTGCGCCGCGCGCCCCTCGGCGCATGGCTCGCCGCGCAACTCGTCCCTCCCGAGTTGCGCGCACCCGCTGGGACACCACAGCCCCTTGCCAGCGCCACACTCACCTACCGGCCCGGATTGGGGAGCAGCCACAACCTCGAGCTCGCGGCGGCGCGCCTGCACGGCGCCGTGGTCGAGCCAGGGCAGCAACTCGCTTTTCTTGGCTCCATCGGCCCGATCTCGGCGGCAGCCGGATACCGGCCAGGCCAGGCCGTGGTTGACGGCCAGATAGTAGAGGGCGAAGTGGGCGGCGGGATCTGTAGCGTGGCGACGCTCCTCTACCGCGCGGCCTGGGTGGGCGGCCTGCCAGTAGTGGAGCGGCGCGGCCACTCGCGCTGGCTAACGGCCTTCGCCGATGCGCCTGGCCTCGACGCCGCCGTCGCCTTGCCCGGCCCCGACCTGCGCATCCACAACGACACGGGTGCGCGGCTCTTCGTCGCTGCCGTGGCGGGCGGCGGGCGCGCTACCGTTACCCTCTGGGGCCTGCCCGACGGGCGCCGGGTGGAGCTCGCGCCTCCACTGATGGTGACACAGGGCGGTACGCTTACCGTGACCACCGCGCGCACGGTGCGCGGGGCCTCGGAGGCGCTGCAGCGCCTCGAGCGCGTCACGACGCGCTACCGGCTCGCCGGGCCATCTCCCGTTCGCATAACCCGGGTGGGGCGCCCAGGCTGGTGAGCAGCATCAGACAGGCCAGCCGAGCTCACTGAAACTACGATGCCTTGTCGGCACCTCGGATGGACGCGGCGCGCTGCATTCCTCCGGGGTACGTCCCGACATCATGGCCTTCCGCAGCCCGCCGGGCCCGGCGCGTGCGACCAGACGATTACGGTGACGCTCAGTCGCCACCCGCTTCGTCCAGCGCCCGCAGCGCATCAAGCTCGGGGCATAACACCACGCTCTCCTGCTCGTTCGGATCGGTACGAGCGAGCACCGCCACGGTCTCATCGGGGCCAGGGTTGTAGGGCAGGTGTGGGATGCCGGCGGGGATGTAGAGGTACTCGCCAGCCCGCACTTCCAGGTGCTGCTCCAGCCGCTCACCGTACCACATCCCGGCGCGACCGCTCAGCACATAAATCGCCGTCTCATGGGCCGCGTGCAGGTGTGCCCGCGCCCGCGCCCCCGGTGGCAGCCGCAGCATGTGCATGCAGATCCCCCGCGCGCCCACGCTCTCGGCCGAGATCCCGGCGGCGTACGTCAGTCCCTGCTTGCCAGCATAACTTCCCTCGCCCCGTACAACCTGGCACGTCGCCGCTTCGCCCATGGCAGCTCTCCTTCCCAGCCTGGCGCGGGCCGCCCATCCCTCACCCGCAAGCCAGACGCTTGTCCATCAAACTTCATGCCCCGTGGCGCCGAGTGTACCATCCCGGCGGCACACCGGAACACGAGGGCACAGGGCACAGGGAACGGGGGACGGCGGGCAGGCCGCCGCCAGCGGCCGAGGGAGCCCGCGCAGGCGGGCTTCGCCTCCTCATCGCCGCGCGCTTTAGTGCTACGGCCCACGCCCGCCCTTCCGCGCCACGGCCCACGCCCGCCCTTCCGCGCCTGGTGGAGCACTGTGCCCGCGCCCGCAAGCGGCTAAAGCCTCGCCTATGTGCAACCCGTTTCGTCACACCCGTGGTGGGATCACCGGGCTTGACATTTCAACGCGCAGGAAGTATAGTTAGGCAGATGCCTAACTATACTTCCCAACTCGACACGGTATTCCAGGCCCTGGCCGACCCGACGCGGCGGGCGGTACTTGAGCGCCTGACGCGCGGCCCCGCCCCGGTGCGGGAGCTTGCCCAACCCTTCTCGATGGCCCTCCCGTCTTTCATGCAGCACCTGGACGTGCTGGAAGCCAGCGGCCTCGTGCAATCCCGCAAACAGGGCCGCGTGCGCACCTGCTGGCTGGCACCGGAGCGGCTTGCGGAGGCGGAGCGCTGGCTGGCCATGCAGCGCGAACACTGGACACAGCGGCTCGATCAACTCGATCGATTCCTCACTGAGACAAAGGAGCAGTCATGAGGGAGCACGGCGGCTACCAGATCGACCCCCAGCGCGACCTGGTTCTTGAGCGCACGGTCGACGTTCCGCCCCACAAGGTATGGCAGGCCTGGACAGTCCCCGAGCAGCTCAAGCAGTGGTTTACGCCCGCACCCTGGACGACGGTCGACTGCGAGATCGACCTGCGGCCCGGGGGTATCTTCCGCACCGTGATGCGCTCGCCAGAGGGGCAGGAAAACGAGGGCGTCGGCTGCTATCTCGACGTTGTCCCCAACCAGCGACTGATCTGGACGGGCGCATTGCTGCCGGGCTTCCGGCCGGCGCCTGTGGCGAATGGCGACCTCGTGTTTACGGCGATCATCCTGCTGGAGCCCCATGGCGAGGGAACGAAGTACACGGCGATCGTGATCCACCGCGACGCCGAGGACTGCGCGCAGCACACGGCAATGGGCTTCCACCAGGGCTGGGGCGCCGCGTTCGACCAACTCGTCGCCCTGGTGCAGCGCTCATAGCCTGACACCGGTGCGCAACGCGGCCGGCGTGCGTAGTGGGCGCTGGCACGGTCGCACCATCCTCCGGGGCCACGGGTCACAAGGGCATCGCCACACGCCCGCAACGCAGGCAGCCGCCTGGCTAGGGCACGACCACGCCCGCAACCCCGGCCAGGCCAAGGAGCACGGGCACCGGAACCCGCTGGCTGAGGCTCAGCCCGATGCTTGCAAGCACTATCAGCAGGCTCCGCCCATCAACGCCGGTCGTGAGCAGGAGTGTCACCATCACGATAAAGATATTCCCCGACACCGCCAGCCCGAGCCCACGCATAAACCCCTGCATCGCCGGGTGCGCGCCAACCCGGCGATGGAGTCGGGCAACGACGAGCACGAGCAGGGGCGGCAGGCTGATCGCGATCGCGGCCAGGACCGCGCCCCGCAGCCCATCAGTCAGGTAGCCCAGGGCGATCACCCACAGCCCGCTGGGGCCCGGGCTGATCTGACCGATCGCGAGGGCTTCGACAAACTGCTGGTCCCGCGCCCAGCCCCGCGCGAGCAGATCGGCGTGCAGGCTGGGGAGATTCCCCGTGCCACCGGTCGAGAAGAGCGAGGCCTTGAGGAGCAGCCAGAAGAAGACGAGCGGCTCGATCATGGCTGGCCCGATCGGCGGGTGGCCCGCCACCACATTGCCAGAGCGCCACACGCGCCCGCACAGCACAGCACCAGCGCAACCGGCGGCCGCCACAGCGCCGCCACGACAATGCTTGCCGCGAGCAGGACGACGCTGATGCTCAGGCTCGCCCGCCCTTCGCGCCTGGCAGCGGCGAGCAGCGGGCGCGCCATATTCGCGGCGAGCATGAGCCCGAGCCCAACCGTCGCCGGGATGATCCCCTCCACGGCCGCCTGTACCGCGTCGATGCGTTGCAGGCTGCGGTAGCGCGCGGTCATAATAATGGTGATGGTCACGCTCGGGAGCAGGAGCCCGGTGAGCGCAATGACCGCGCCGCGCAGACCACGGACGCGGTGCCCGACCAGCACCGTCATACACAGCAGGTTGATGCCGGGGGCAATGAAGCAGAGCGACCAGTCGCGCGTAAACTCTTCATCCGAGAGCCAGCGCTGCTGCTCTACCACCGCCCGGCGAATCAGAAACAACGTGGCGGTGCCGCCACCGAACGACTGCACGCCCAGCATGAGCCAGATCTGGAGCAGCCGCCACGCCGATGGCGCTTGCCACGCTCCCGGGGCCTCGGGTGGCGCGGTGCGCTCGGCGATTCGCGCCGGGGTGGGCTCGGTGGTGTCAGCCATCGTTGAATAGCCGGATCTTTGTTGCGACCACCGTTTGCATCGCCGCCACCGCCGCCCCGAGCAACTCCAGGAGTTCGGGAGCCACTCTGGCCGTCGATGCTGCGCGCAGGGCGTGAACGTAGGCGACGCGAAGCTCAGTGTTTACATTGATCTTGCGCACTCCCAGCGTGATCGCCGTACGGATCAGGGTGTCCGGCAAGCCAGAGGCGCCATGCAGGACGAGAGGCACCGGAACAGCCTCCCGTAACGCGGCCAGCCGTACGAAGTCCAATTGTGGCTCGCGGTGGTAGTGGCCGTGGACGTTGCCGATACAAACAGCCAGCGCGTCGATCCCGGTTCGGGCCACGAACACGGCCGCCTGCTCCGGGTTGGTGTAATGGGCCTCTGCTTCGTGCAACGTCAGCCCATCTTCGGTGCCGGCCAGTCGCCCCAGCTCTGCCTCTACCGTGGCGCCGTGAGCCCGGGCGAGTTCGACCATTTCGCGCGTGAAGCGCAGGTTGTCGGCGAAGGGCAGATGTGAACCGTCGGCCATGATCGACCTTACGCCCGCCTCCAGCGCCCTGCGCATATCGCTCGCTGCGGTGCTATGGTCGAGATGCACGGCAACCGGCACCTGGCTCTCCTGGGCGGCGGCCAGGCAAAGAGCGAGCAGAGCCTGACCGCCGTAGCGTAGCGCGCCAGGGTGAACCTGCAGGATGACCGGGCTCGCCTCCGCCTCCGCCGCATTGATAACGGCTCGCACCCCTTCCAGATTGTAAACGTTAAACGCGCCGATGGCCGCGCCTCTGGCCGCGGCGTCGTGCAGCAAGGCCGTCATCGGACTGAGCATCTCACGGCTCCGCAGACTGAAGCATAGAGACAACCTCGACCAGCGCGTGCGGGCCGCCAACGTTGCCCGGAAAGACGACACAGGCCAGCCCCGGGAAGCGGCTCTCCGGCCCGAGTTGCCACACCGGTACACCCGGCAGGATCTGCCCCAGCACGATCGCGCGCCGGACGCCAAGCCCCGCGGTGGTGATATCACTGGAGGTGATGCCGCCCTTGGTGAGGATGTAGCGCGGCCGTCGCGTAACCGCACGGACAATGGCCACCAGGCTTTCGGAGACCCGTTGCCCGATCGCCAGGCTGCGCTCGGCGTCACCGCCGGTGATCAGCCGCCGGCTCGTATAGATGATCGCATCCTCCCCGCGTGCCAAACGTGTGTCGATCGCCCGGGCCGCCTGCCGGATCTCATCCGCCTGCTGTTCGTCGTCAAGCAGCGCCTCGACACGCACCTCAACCGCAACCACGCCCGGCTGATCAAGCAGCGCACTGATCTGGCCAGAGGTTGTTGGCACGTAGGAGCCAACGACCACCAGCCCTCCGTGGGGCCCTTGCAGCGCAAGCTCGGCAGCACGGAGCAGCGGGCGGGGCGTGATCCCGGCCCGTGATGCAACAAACGAAGCGGCGGTTCGATACAGGTAGCGCCGGCCCTGCGCCTCGGCCGCGAGCAGCCCGGCGGTGAAAACATCGAGGTCGTGCGTGCTGGCGGCGTTGACGATGCAGACGCTCGCGGGTAGGAGCGCAAGCAGGCGCGCGGTGACGCCCTCCGGGCCACCTGTGCGGATGTCTTCCAGCGACACGCTGGCGACTGCTGCCGCCGGGATCTGCCCGCCGGTCTTCTCCTCCACCCACGCACGCAGATTCGAGGCTCGGTAGCCAAATGAGGCGTCGCGCGCGAACGCCGTCGCGCCCGCTGGAACAAGCAGATCGCCTTCGGCCACATAGTGCACGTCGCCGACCGTATAACGGCCACCGGCCTCGAAGAAGGGTATGAGGAGGGTTGCGTCGAACGACTCCCCAAGCGCGCTGGCCAGGGCCGCCACCTCACCTGGATAATGCCCGCGCAGCGTCGAGTCGCTCCGGCTGATAACAACGAAGGGCCTCCCACTCGCCCGGCCCGCCGCGACAAGCGCGCGCCCGATCTCGGCGTTGAGCGCCTGCGCGGCGGCGGGCGGCATGCTACGCGAGTTCGTAAGCAGGTAAAAGGCCGGCAACTCGTTGCGCAGCTCGGCGGCAAGCGCTTCGATAGGCCACTCGGTGAGCACCGGGATCCCGTGGACGGTCTGGGTGCCGGTTGGATCATCATCAAGGACAACGATCTTGACGCCGGAGGACTGGAGGGCCGCCCGGATCACTGGCGTCGGGTCCTGCGGCCAGGGTGGTGGAAGCTGAGCAAAGAAGGCTGCCTTCGCGAAACGAGCGGAAGGTTGTGGTTCGTGCATCGCGGCAGCTCCATATCAGAACCACAAGGTCATTGAGCCGTCTGTGGAGGGGCGGAGCCCATCAGAACACCGGTCGCTTGCGATGCCCTGGGGTGCGGTTCGTTCCCTGAAGGAACCATAACCATCGTTTGATCGCATCCGCAGGGACGCAACCTGCGGCGTTACCGCAAGCGCAACGTGGTTTCATCTAGCATTCCGGCGCTAGAAAGAGTGCCTCGGGCGGCAGGTAGAGCCGCAACTTGCCGGCAGGGGCGGCATCGAGGGTCTCCAGATGCAGCGTACCGGCGGGTGTTTTCACATGGTGGATCCAGCGCGCCCCCTCGTAGGCCGACCCGGTGACCGGCGCCTCGAAGGTGTTGTCGCACGGCCCATCGCCCCGCACCACCTGCACCCGCTCCGAACGGATCGCCACCGTTACCGGTCGATCGTGTGCCCACTCACGAACCTTGCCACCAGGCTGGCGATCGGCGCGCAGCTTCAGCTCGCCGATCTCAGGCACCCAGACACGCACCCATTCGCCCTGGCGCTCCACGAGGCGCCCCTCCAGGAATGAAGTTGCCCCGATAAACTCGGCCACGAAGCGCGTCGCCGGGTACTCGTAGATCTCGGCAGGGGTCGCGTACTGGTGCAAACGCCCGTTCGCCATCACCGCGATCATGTCGGACATCGCCAGCGCTTCGGCCTGGTCGTGGGTGACGTAGATTGTCGTAATGCCAACGCGCTGCTGCATCGCGCGGATCCAGGTACGGGCCTGCTGGCGCACTTTGGCGTCGAGATTCGAGAGTGGCTCATCGAGCAAGAGCAAGCGCGGCTCGGTCACCACGGCCCGGGCCAGGGCAACCCGCTGCTGCTGCCCGCCGGAAAGCTGGAAAGGGTAGCGTTTCGCGAACTCGCCGAGCCCCACCAACTCCAGGATCGCGCTGATCCGGCGCTCAGCTTCGGCGCCAGTGACCTTCCGCAACTTGAGCACAAATGCAAGATTGTCGTGCACGGTCATATGAGGCCAGAGGGCATAGGTCTGGAAGACCATTCCCAGACCGCGGTGCTCCGGCGCGAGCACCAGGTTGCGGGCCGTGTCCACCATCACAAAGTCGCCCACCTGGATGCGGCCGCAGTCGGGATGCTCCAGGCCAGCAATACAGTTGAGCGTCGTGCTCTTCCCACAGCCGGATGGGCCCAGCAGCGAGATGAACTTGCCGCTGGGAACTGTGAGCGAGAGATCATCAACCGCGCGCGCCGCGCCGAACGCCCTGGTCAGATGCTGGATGACGAGATTACTCATGGAGCTTCACCCCGAAGAAGCGCCTGCTGATCACGACCACGACGGCGATCACGACGATCTGCACGGCTGCGAGCGCTGACACCGGGCCGGGATTGCCTTGCCGCCACAGCTCGATCATCGTTGTGCCGATGACCCGCGAGCCCGGCGCGAAGAGGAAGAGGGCCACCGAATACTCTTTGAGAAAGGTGATGAAGAGTAGCACATAGCCGGAGAGGAGCGCCGGGCGCAACATGGGCAGCAGAATGTGACGCAACGTGCCAAACCAGCTCGACCCTGCCACCCGGGCCGCCCGATCGAGCTCGGGCGAGATCTGCAGCACCGAAGGGCTGACCGTGCCAAACCCCATCGGCAGCGAGGTCACGATAAAGGCAATCGTGATCGCGATCAGGGTGTTCCGCACCCCGCCGATCCCCGGGATCAGCAGATAGGTCCACAGGAACCCGATGCCCATGATCAGCGCCGGAAAGGCCCGCGGATAGAGTGCCAGGAAGCGGAGCCCGTCCCTCCAGCGAAAATCAGAGCGGTAGGTCGTGAGCGCGACAAGAGCCATGAAGAAGATCCCAACCGCACCGCCGAGCGTCGCGACCAAGAGGCTGTTGACAATCGACTCGCGATAGGCTGGCTGCTCGAAGACGATCGCGAAGTTCTTGAGCGTCAGTACCGAAAGTGGGTTAATGAACGGGCTCAGCAGCGCTGTCGAGGCCTGCACAAAGATGCCGAGTAGCGGGGCGATGATCCCAAGTATGGTGATCATGCCCACCAGCGCCGCCAGAGGCCAGCGGAGCACACCGAGGCGCAACCGCTGGGGCCGGACCGCCTTAGCGCCCACGGTGACGAAGCGTCGCTCCAGGCCAACCAGGCGCCCCTGGAGCAACACCAGGCCCGTGATCAGGAGCACCAGCACGATCGCCACCACCGCGAGCGCCCCATAGTCGATGGTGATGCCGGCCACGCCGAGTTGGTACACATAGGTAGCGAGCAGACTGATGCGCGCGGGCGTCCCAAGGACGAGCGGGATCGACAGCAACTCGATCGAGGAGACAAAGATCAGCAGCGCGCTGTAGATGATGGCCGGGCGGAGCAACGGCAACGTGATGCTCACAAGCGTGCGGACAGGGCCACAGCCGGCGATTCGCGCTGCGTGCTCGATCTGCGGATCGGCCAGGCGCAACGAGGCCACACAAGCAAGGAAGGTAAAGGGCATATAGTAGAGCGCCGCGACGACGATCATCCCTCCCATGCTGTACAGGTTCCAGTCCAGGCCGAGCCGGCTGCGCGCCAGCACGGTGAGCACGCCCTGCGGCCCAAAGACGACCGTCCAGCCAAAGGCGAGCACCAGCGGCGAGACAAAGTAGGGAATGGCGATCAGGCTGCTGAACAGGCCACGGCCCGGCATATCGGTGCGGACGATCAGCACCGCCATGAGTGTGCCGACGGCAAGCGCAAGGAGCGTGGTCAACCCGCTGAAGAGCATGGTGCGCCCCGTCACCTGCCAGAAGACCGGGTCGCTCAGGACACGCGAGAAGTTGGCGAGGGTGAAGCTGCGGTCCGGATCGTAGAGCGGTCGGTCGAGGACACTTTGATACAGGATCGGCCAGACTGGGAAGAGCACCAGCAGCCCGGTGAGCAGAAACACGCCCCATTGCAACAGGCGATCCCACGAGAGCGTCAGGCGAACCCGCGCCGGTGCAAGCTCAGATGCGGTCGTCGTCATGCGACTTCTTCCCTCCGCGAGGCGGCGCGGCTCCACGCCGCCTCGTTGATGGCCTTGCATGGGCGCCTACGGCTTACCGACGGCGGCCTTCCAACGGGCGAGGAACTCGTCCTTTGTGGCCTGGTCGGCGGCAGCGGGGTCAAGACGGGTGATGATCAGGTTGTCCGGGCTGATGCCGCTGGTTAGCTTCTCGAGGTGGATCGCCGCCGATTCGACCACATCCGAGCGGTAGGCTGTCAGGCCGCCGTTCGTCGCCGCGATCTGGCCTTCCGCCGACAGAATGTAGTCGAGCAGGAGCTTCGCCGAGTTCGGGCTGCTGGCCTGGCTCGTGATCGCCATGGCGCGTGTCATCACTGGCACGCCATCGCTGGGCAACGCGAAGCCCAGAACAGGCTCGGCCTCGGGGAAACGCGCCTGTACCGGGGCGGAGATCAGGAAGTAGCCGATCAGCCGCTCGCCCGAGATCACTGAGTCGATCATGTTGCCGGCCGAGGATTGCAACACTGGCGCCGAGGCGCCGAGCGCCTCGATCGTCTCCCAGCCCGCCTCACCCTTCGCGGCCAGCCACGACCAGTTGATCGCGAAGCCGGCCGAGTTCGTCTCGATGTCGTAGGTTGTCAACTTCCCCTTGTACATCTCCGGGTTCGCGGCAACCAGCTCGGCGATCGCGGCAAACGAGGTCAGCGGCTCGGTGACCAGGGCCTTGTTCCAGATGATGCCGACCGGGTCGGTGGCGACGGTGTAAATGCCGGGGCCCAGCTTGCCGTAGTCGGGTAGATTACCCTCCTCCGGCGAGGTGTAGTCCACCAGCGCTCCCGCCTCGATCAGCGCCGGCCAGACATCAATGGCCGACCCGATAATCATATCGGCGGTACGTGCATTGGAGGCCGCCTCGGCGTTGTAGCGCTCAGCCGCTTCGAAGGCCGTCAGATCGATCGACTCGACGGCAATCCAGGGATACTTGGCCTTAAACCCCTCCCGGATGCCGGAGAAATTTTGCTCGCTCATGTTGGAGTAGAGCAAGAGGCCCGACTCACTCTTCGACGCTTCGATAATCTGGGCATAGTCGTCAGTGGTAGCGGCTGCTGCTGCAGTCGGCGCGGTGGCCGGGGCGGGGGTGGGCGCCGCCGATGGCGTTGCGGCTGGCTGGCCGCAGGCCGCCAGAACCAGAGCGAACAACAACAGGGCCAGGCGCCCGCGGGCGCGGCGTAGCCCGTAACTGGCGAGCATGGGGGTGTGCCTCATAGCGCCGGACTCCTCTGTCGTAGGTTTGATGATCGGGCCTGCGAGCGAGCGCGTCGGTGGGGGACGATGGCGACACCGGCTTGCTAGGCCATGGAAGCGCCACCTCCTCGTGTGCGCCCCGCCGCAAGCGCACGGAGACGCGCCAGGCGGTCGTTGTCCGCAGCGAGCCTGGCCTGCGCCCGTACCAGCAGATCGGCGATCGCGTGCTGTGGCCAGATCACGACCCCGTCGTCGTCGGCGATCACGAGGTCACCATCGTGGACGATGATGCCGCCGATCGTCACGCTGCCGCCGATCACCCCGGGGTGGCGCTTGCCGGAGGCCAGCGGCGTAGTGCCCCGGCACCACACCGGAAAGTGCAGCCGGCGAATCTCGCGGGCGTCGCGTACGAGCCCATCCGTGACGAGGCCGGCAACGCCCGCGAGCTGAAGCTCAAGCGCCATCAGGTCGCCGATCGTCGCGGTGCGAGAGCCGCTCTGGCCACCGACGACGAGCACGCAGCCCTGCGGGAGGGGGCCAGCAACGGCCCGGCGAAGTGCCTGGTTGTCGTCAGTACAACTGGTGATTACAAATGCCGGGCCGACCAGGCGGCTCTCGGGCTGTAAGGCTACCATCCAACCCGCCAGGACACCCGCCCCCTCCGCTGCGTCGGCGGCCAGGGTGGTGTTCAGCCATGCCGGATAGTCAGCCTGCTGGTGTTCCACGCCCATGGGTTCTCCTCGCGTCATGCGGAGCGAACCAGATCGGCGACACACGCGCCGAAGGCCCGACAGCCAAGGGTTCCCCCGAGGTCGGCAGTGCGGGTGGCCGGATTGGCCAGCACCGCGTCGACGGTGGTCTCCATCACTGCGGCGGCCCGCGTGAGGTCCGCACGCTGATGGTGCGCGCCGAGCCACTGGAGCAGCATGGCCACCGACAGGATCATCGACGTGGGGTTCGCCCGGTCCTGTCCTTGAATGTCGGGGGCTGAACCATGCTGGGCCTGAGCACAACAGTGGGTATCGCTGGCCATGATCGAGCCAGCAAGGCCCAGACTGCCCGACAGTTCGCTTGCCAGGTCGGAGAGGATATCACCGTAGAAGTTGCTGGTAAGCAGCACATCGAAGCGCTCCGGGCGACGCACCAGGTGGGCCGTAGCAGCGTCGATCAACAGCTCCTCGTAGGCGACTCCGGGGAACTCTCTGGCGACTGCGCGCGCACACTCGAGAAACAGCCCGTCGGTCATGTGGAAGCTGTTCACCTTGTGGATGGCCGTCACCCGATTGCGGCGCCGCGCTGCCAACTCGAAGGCGCGCCGGGCGATGCGCTCACTGCAGTAGCGCGTGATCTTGCGGATTGACAGGGCCATATCCGGGCTCGGCATCACCTCGCCCCAGCCACGGCTCATGTTGCGGTCGGGGTAAAAACCCTCCGTCGCCTCGCGCATAATCACCAGATCCATCGTCTTGCCGGGAGCGAGGTTCGTGGGCAGAAACGGTCGGGTGCGTGCCGGGCGAATATTGGCGTATAGGTCGAGGCCGATCCGAAAGCCGGCCGACACATTACGCCCACCCCGCTCAGGAACGGGGTAGTCGGCGTGCGATTGTGGGCCCAGGATGATCCCGTCATAGCCCCTGGCCCGCTCCAGCAGCTCGTCGCGGAGGGTCGTTCCATACCGTTCCAGGCTGGCAAAGCCCACCTCGTCTTCATCGAAGATCAGCCCGAGGCGGTAAAGCTCGTTGAGGGCCGTGAGCACAGGCATGGTCGCCGCAATGATCTCCGGCCCGATCCCGTCGCCTGGCAATACCAGTACGCGCATCCGGAGCTCCTCCTCAAGCTACCCGATCAACGTCCGACCGCTACCGGATCAAGCCCTCAGAGTGCATGCATACCCTTAATAATGTCGACACTTTTGGGGTTGCTCGATATTATGGCATACCGCTCCGCCTTTGTCAAGAGCGAGCATAATCCAGGATGTGCAGCATTTTAAAGCTTTTTGGAGCACAAACAATCACCCTACAGGGCTTGACAAGCCTCCGGCCCCGTGCGATAATCGTTCCCGCGCCTATTGGTTCTGTCGACACAAACGCATACGAACGGGTAAGTGCCGACACTTTAGTCGTAGCGGGCCCTTCCCACGGTGGTGTGTGGTGGGGCTGCGCTGGAGTGCTGCAACTGCCCATCCACGGCAGACGAGGCGGCAAGCCCACCACAGCCTGGCATGGGGAAGCGACGGGCAGCGCACGTCTGGTAGGAGAGCGAGGAGCATACGCGATGGCACCACAGCCTATCGACCCACACGCGCTGAGGGCATTCACCGCAGCGGTGTTCATGGCGGTTGGCGTGCCAGCCCCGGATGCCCACCTGGTTGCAGATAGCCTGGTGCAGGCAGACCTATGGGGGCATCAGTCCCACGGGGTGCTCCGCGCAGGCTGGTATGTTGCCCGTCTGCGCAGCGGCGTCATGACGCCCGTAGCCGAGCCCGCCTTCGTCATCGATGCCGGTGCCATTGCCGTGCTCGATGGGCGCCACGGGATCGGCCAGGTGCTGACGGCCCGCGCCATGGATGAGGCGATCCGGCGGGCAAAACAGTACGGCGTTGGCGTCGTAGCGGTGCGTAACTCGAATCATTTCGGCACCGCGTTCTACTTTACCCGCACGGCGGCCGAGGAAGGCTGCATTGCGCTGCTGACGACTAACGGAAGCCCTGCGATGGCTCCGTGGGGCGGGCGCACGAAGACCGTCGGGGCGAACCCGTGGTCTGTAGCGGCACCCGCAGGGCGCTACGGCGTGATGGTGATGGATATCGCCAATACGGCGGTGGCCCGTGGCAAGATCTATGTCGCCCGTCAGCAAGGGGTGCCTATTCCCCTGGGCTGGGCCCTCGATGCGGCTGGCACTCCCACAACCGATCCACTCGCCGCACTCGAGGGTGTTGTCCTGCCCATGGCGGGCCATAAAGGCTACGCCATCGCGCTAATCATGGATGTGCTCTCTGGCGTGCTTACCGGCAGCGGCTTCGGCACGGCCGTGCACGGGCCATACCAGTCTGCCCAGCGCAGTCACTGTGGGCATTTGATCATCGCGCTCAACGTTGAGGCGTTCCAGCCACTCGCGGCGTTCCACGCACGCATGGAGCGCCTCATCACCGAGATCAAGGCGGCACCACTGGCCCAGGACGCCGAGGCGATCTTCTTCCCGGGTGAGCTCGAGGCTCGCAACGAGGTGCACAACCGCCGCGATGGCCTGGTGTTCCCCGAACAGACCCTGACCGACCTCGCCGCGCTTGCCCGTGAGACGGGCCTGGAGGCGGCTCTACCATTCCCAGTGAGCTCAGCTTGTGATACTCCGGTTCCTGGTTGTCGGTTCTTGCGCTAACCGTCGTGCGCGCGCGAGGTCTCTGAGTGAAGCTTGCATTGACCATTTCCACGCCCAATCTTGAGGGGCAGATTCCCCTAACCCTCATGAGCGGATCATTCGAAGAGAAGTTGCAGCGGGCGGCCAGGCTTGGATACGACGGCGTGGAACTGCTCGTGCTCCGCCCCGATGCGATTGATCCGCGCGCCATTCGCGATCAGGTGGCTGGCCACGGTCTCGAGATCGCGGCCCTGGCCAGCGGCGGTATCGCCGCGATCGAGGGCCTCACGCTCCTAGCAGCCGATACGGCGACTGGCCAACGAGCCCGCGCCCGACTGATGGCCCTGATCGACTGTGCGGCACAGCTTGGCGCGCCTCTCGTCACCCTTGGCAGCTTCCGTGGCCGGCGAGCCGCGATCACCGCTGGTGATGGCCGCGCGCAGCTCGTGGAGGTGCTCCACCAGGCTGCCGAGCACGCCGCGCGCCAGGGTGTGCGCATCGCGCTCGAACCCCTGAATCGCTACGAGACCGATCTCGTCACGACGGTTTCCGAGGGTTTGGCACTCCTCGACGAACTCGGTCACCAGCAGGTCGGCCTGCTTGTCGATACCTTCCACGCAAATATTGAGGAACCTTCGCTTGTTGGATGTTTGCAGGAAGCCGCCGCTGCCCACCGCCTCTGGCACGTCCATATTGGCGATAGCAACCGTCTCCCGCCCGGGGGAGGCCACCTCGACTTTGCCCAGATCACCACCACCCTCCGGTCCCTGCACTACGAAGGCTATCTGTCGGCCGAACTGCTGGCACGCCCCGATCCCAATACGGCGGCGATTGCGACGATCGAGGTCCTGCGCCCGCTGGTGCCGCGCCATCCACGCCTTTAGCCGTCACCGCGAGCGCTGGCTCGCGCACAACCGCTGCGATCCCACATCGACGTGGCTACCCCGCAGCGCACAGCCTCAGCCCCACAGCCCCCAACCTCCACACCGGTCCGTGGAGCGATGAACGGTGAGTCTGAACTCGTGTGGAGCCATCCCATTGATGTGGTATGCGAGCATGCGATGCCAGAGCGACTGGTTCTGATCCACGCCGTGCCGGCGCTGATCGGCACCTTTAACCAGCTGGGGTCCGAGCTGCTCCCCGGTGTGCAGCTCCTACACGTGCTGGACGAGATGATCCTAGAGCGCGTGCGGCAGCGCGGTTCGCTCGATGAGGCCGACGTCGAGCGCCTGCGGAATCACGTAGCCAGTGCCGAACGGGTGCACGCGAGCGGGGTACTGGTGACCTGCTCTATGCTCTCGCCCTGTGTCGATGAGGTCCAGCCGGAGCTCCGCATCCCGCTGATCAAAATCGACGATGCCATGGTCCAGCGCGCCGTTGCGCTCGGGGCGCGGATCGGCATGGTCGCGACGAACATCGACACCCTTGAGCCTTCCGCACAGCTCCTGTATGAGCACGCTGCCCGTATCGGGAAAGCCATTCTGGTTGTGCCGGGTTTTGTGCCCAACGCCTTCGCTGCACTCCGCAACGGTGATGGGGCAACCCATGATCGCCTGGTCAAGGCAAAGATCCTGGAGCTAGCGCCCTCCGTCGATCTGATTGTGCTCGCACAGGCCTCCATGGCCCGGGTGCTCGACGCCCTGGGAACGGATGAGGTCGTGGTGCCAATTCTATCGAGCCCGCATCTGGCACTGGAGCAGGTGCGCGTGGTGCTCGCGCAGCGCGGTGCGCCCACGGCCTGCTGACACCGCTTACGTGCCCTCATCACCCGGCCACTCAGCGGTGGCGGGGTCGTCCTGGGATCCGCTCTCGCTCCGGGGTGTCGCGCCGGTCCATCCGGAACGCTCGATCGCGGCTAGACCGCGGAGCACAATCCCGCGCTTGAGCGCGATCGCCAGCGCGACGTCACGCTCGTAGTAGGCCCGCAGGAGCCGCTCGTGGTCTACAAGCGACTCCTGCAAACGGCCCGGCTGGGACAGGCTGAGGTGGCGGAGCTGGAGCATCCGCAGCATCAGCGAGTCGAGGATGCGCCGCACCACCGCGTTCCCACAGATGGCTGTCTCCGTATCCTGAAAGGCCACATTCGGCCAGAAGTAGGCATCAAGGTCCCCCGCGCGCGCCGCCGTCTGCATCGCCTGGAGGTGGGGCCGGAGCGAATTGATCGCCTCATCCGAGGCATTCGCGACGATCAGCTCAGCGACGAGGCCGTAGAGATGGGCTCGCACCTGGTAGATCTCACGGACCTCGCCGATGCTCAAGCGCGCGACTCGCGGCCGCCGGCGCGGGGGAATCTCGACTAGCCCTTCTTTCTCAAGCAGCATCAACGCCTCGCGCACGGGGGTACGGCTCGTGTCGAACTGGTGGGAGAGCTCGACCGAGTTGAGGTCCGCTCCCGGCGCCAGGCGCCCTGCGATAATATCGCGCCCAACCTGTTCGGCGATCGTTCCCACCAGTGAGTCATGCTGGTGAGAGCGATTCAGCACGCGCGCGAGGATCGCGTGGCTACTCATGGGCTTCTCGTCCAGCGTGATCGTGCTACCCGTCATGCGTCTGCCTCTGCTCCGATGAGCGCTCCCCCGGCGACGAATCGGCGCAGTGCAACCCCTCCAGCGGTGAGCCGTCCGGGTTCACCGGGCAACGTTCAATCCGCGCAGTTGGGTAGCTCCAGTGAATGATGGCCGGCTGGTCGGTCGGATTGATGAAACGATGCGGCGTATATGCCGGGATAAAGGTCGTATCAAGCGGTTGCAACGGATGCGCCTCGACGATACCGTCCACGCCGCCTACCTCACAGATCGGCGCCCCCTCAAGGACCGTCACCGACTCGTCGTGCGGGTGCATGTGCCAGAACAGGCCGGCGCCTGCCTCAAAGCGGGTGGTGCCCGTTGAAAGGTGCTGTGAGCCAACCTCTGCCCGCGTCAGGAAGGTCCGGCTCACCCCTGGCGTGCTCCGCACCTCCGGCGTGTCTGCTGCCCGCATCAGCACCCACCGGGCCCGCTGCTCGCTGCGCATGGGTTCCTTACCGCTGCTGATCCACGCCTGATCGCCGCTGCTGTACCGAAGCCCTGGTTGATGTGTCGACACTGAAACGAAGTAATTGGATTATCACACAGAAGCTCTCCGCTGTCAAATTCGAAATGAACAGCTTGACACCGGGCACCAAAACTGTATAATTGCGGCACCCCACAAACAAGTGTCGACACAAACCCGTATACGGCACCCCGTTCGGACAGCGTATGGAACAGGGAGGAGCAGCCATGCAGCTCAAGCGCATCGACCATATCGGGGTCATTGTGGATAACCTTGCCGATGCCAGCACGCTCCTTGAGCAAGGGTTTGGCTTGACGCCAGTTCCGGGAACCAGTCGCCCGGATCTGCGCACCGTCTTCTTTCGGTGCGGCGACGTAAGCATCGAAGTGATCGAGATCAGTGATCCAGAGACACGCCAGGCACGCCTGGGTGAAGGCCAGCGTGCGCGGATTGAGCATATTGCGTTCGAGGTTGAAGACCTCAACCAGACCCTGGAGGCCCTCGCTGCGCTCGGCGTGCAACCCACCGCTCCACCCCGCATGTCCGGCAGCTATCTCACCTTCTGGACAAACCCCGACAGCAGTGATGGCGTGATGTACCAGTTTTTGCAGCGGGGGTTCTGACCGGTTGCCCCGATTGTTTCGGCAGGCCTGTACGGCGGCGAGGCATCACTGCCATCGTCGACCCGCACGGCACCCGCCGTCAACAGCGCGTGTGGATGGCGCCTGCCGTGAAAGCGGATGTCACGAAGGACCTTCCATACGCTATACCGTCTGAACAGCGGACTGGATACGTCCGGGGGCGCCCGCACCATAAGGGCCACACGCATCCACAGCGTAAGCAGCAGTGATAGCGCCCTGGCATTGATGCGCCGGCTGTTGAGGCCGTTGGAAGTGGCGCCAGCCTATATTCCTGTTGAGCTGCGGCGCCAGGTACACGAGGACGCCAGCAGCCGTTGCGGCTACTGCCACACGCCGAAGGCGTACATCGGTATGCCGCTAGAGTTCGACCACCTCCACCCCGAGGCGCTGGGCGGCTCGACAGAGCGCTAATCTCTGGCTCACCTGCACGCGCTGTAACGACTTCAAAGGTGATCGCATCGACGGCATTGACCCGGAGACAGGCGAGGGCGTCGCGCTCTTCAACCCGCGCACGCAGCGCTGGGCGAGCATTTCTCCTGGTCAACGAGCGGAACCCATATCCTCGGCCTCACTCCGATGGGCCGGGCCACCATCGTCACCCTGCGCCTCAACAACGAGTTTATCGTCGTTACCAGGCAGTTCTGGGTCGAGGCAGGCTGGTGGCCGCCAGCGGAAGGAAGATAGGTGATGTGCTTTTTGGGAAGGCCGGTCAGCGGGTGCAGGAGCACCTAGACTGGTTCAATCGGCGGTGGTGTAGGCGTGGGCGGGAATGAGTTGAGGTTGAACAACTCGGTTCTGGAGCACGATCCAGGCGCGCTGGTCGCGTTTGACAAAGGGAATGGGAGGCAGGCGCCGAACGTGTGATACGCGGGTGAGGGTACCGTACGCTGCGTGAGCCCGCTCAGACCAGAAATCTGGGTCGTCGATTCCGAGTTCAGCAGCATAGGTCGTTTGAATATCCGTAAGCACTGCCGGCGTAAGCTGATAAAACATGACCTCATCGACGAGACCAATACCAAGAATAGGCCCACCTGAGCGCTTAGAGGTAGTATTTAATTACAGCGATGCCCTTGCGGGGCGCGGTACCATGAGAAGGGAGGAAGTCGAGCCAAGGAGGCTCGTATGAAGACGCACTATCAG
>SFCB01000123.1 GCA_004367505.1 Chloroflexi bacterium OHK40
AAGCCCGTCCACCCTTGGCGTCGGGCTTGGAGCCTGCGCCGCCAGCGCGAACTGGCCGGCGCCGCTTAGCGTACGTGCAAGACGTTACGTCACACCCCTAGGCTACTAGGCTACGGGTGTGCCGTACCGTTCCTCACCGCCGCAGTGCGCGAGGGGACAGGGGACAGGGGACAGGGATGCGCGACAGCCACCGACTAGGACCGCACGTAACGCACCGCATAAAAACAGACTTTAGCGCATCAGAATGCCGCAGAAAACCAATCCCTTAACACCCTTTACATTTGACAGGGTGGTCATTACAGCATATACTTCGCGTTAAACACTCGTGAGCGCTCAACCTGCAACGCACCCCGTTGACATTACGGACAACGCCACGCTGAATGCATGTTTATCCATGCGACTGCGAGCAGCATTGCGCCTATCCGCTACTACACGCTAGCGGTTCATGGGCGTGTTTGTGCATGCTGCCGACCTGGCGAGGGGCGTAGAAGCGTCGCGAGTGCTCACTATCCACCCGGTACCGTCCCCCAGCGGTGGCCGGCGCGTTCGCCCATTCGACGATGCTGGTCGAATTGTTCCGGTGTTCTTAAGGAGGACTGAACGACGATGGGTATTTTCTCCAGGCGCCCCGCTGCCGCCCTGGCCCTGCTCGCGGTGATCATCCCGATCCTCGCGGCATGTGGTGGCCAGGCCCCGGCGGCACCCGAGGTGATTCGCGAGACCGTAGTTGTGGTACAGACTGCCGAGCCCGTCCGCGAGACCGTCGTGGTTGAGCAGACGGTGGTGACCGAAGCCGAGGCGCCCGCCGCGGCTGAGCCCTATACCACGCCCCACCCCATCCTGAGCGACGTACGGGTGCGCCAGGGCATCGCCTACTGCACCAACCGCCCTGAGCTGATCGCCTCGGTCTACCCCTTCCTGGACGAGGCCCAGCAGCAGGCGCTGCTGATGGACACCAACCTGCCCCAGGGCCACTGGGCGCTGGCCACCGAGGGGATTACCACCTACCCCTTCGATCCTGAGCGGGGTGCCGCACTGCTGGAGGAGGCCGGCTGGACGTTGGAGGAAGGCGCTGCCGTGCGCACGAACGCCGACGGCGAGCCGCTCTCGCTGAGCTTCACCACCACCAACGCGCAGTTCCGCCAGACATGGTCGGCCGTCTTTATTCAGCAGATGGCGGCCTGCGGCGTGGAGATCATTCCCACCTACGCCCCGGCCTCCTGGTGGTTCGGGAGCAGCACCGGCCTGCGCCGCCGCGACTTCGAGCTCGGCGCCTTCGCCTGGGTGGGCGAGGCCGACCCGAGCGTGACGACGCTCTACGCCTGCAACCAGATCCCGCTGGCCTCCAACAACTGGAACGGCCAGAACTACATGGGCTGGTGCAACGAGACGGCCAGCCGCGCGATCATCGCCGCCGGCAACACCCTCGACCGGGAGGAGCGCATCGAGCAGTTCAAGATCTTCCAGCAGGAGTTCACCAAGGATATGGTGAGCCTGCCGCTCTTCAACCGCTCCGAGGCGTCGGCCGCCAGCAACCGGGTGGTGAACTTCAAGGTCGACTCGACCGAGTACTACACCGCCAACATCGAGGAGTGGGAGCTCACCGATGGCGACACGGTAGTGATCGGCTTCACCCAGGAGCCGGCCACCATGTGGGGCCTGATCGAGAGCTCCGCCGTGCAGCGCACCGCCGCCTTCCTGATTGGCACCCCGGCCTCCACCCAGTATAGCTACGACTTCCAGCCCAAGGGGCTCGCCGCCCTCTCGACGATCGAGAGCGGGGCCGCCACCAACGAGGATGTCGAGGTAAGCGAGGGTGACACCGTCTGGACCGTTGACGGTGAGGCCGTGCCCCTGGCCCCCGGCGTGACGGTGGTGAACGCCGCCGGCGAGACGGTGGAGTACGAGAGCGGCACAGTGACGATGAAGCAGCTCTCCGTCACCGATACCTGGGTCGAGGGCATCACCTGGGAGGACGGTGAGCCGCTCAAGGCCGCCGACTTCGAACTGGCCTACAAGATCAACTGCGACCCGGACTCGGGCGCGGTGTCGCTCACCTACTGCCAGTCGATCGCCTCGTTCGAGACGATTGACGACACCAGCTACACGGTGACCTTCCACCCCGGCGCCCAGTGGCCCACCTACTTCACCGGCGCTGGCCTCGGCGCCTACCCCTCGCACCAGGTGCTGAGCGATGGCCGCATCCTGGCCGATGTGCCGGCGGCCGAGTGGCAGAACCTGCCCGAGATTACTGAGCGCCCGCTCAGCAATGGCCCCTACATCCTGGAGAGCTGGGAGAAGGGCCAGACCATGACCTTCCGGGCCAACCCCAACTACTTCAAGGGTGAGCCCCCGATCAAGACGGTGATCATCAAGTTCATCGCCGATACCAACCAGGCGGTGGCCCAGCTGCTCACCGGCGAGGTGGACGTGGTGGGCAAGGAGACGCTGGGCGCCGGTGCCGAGGTGCAGACGGTGCTCGACGCCGCTGCTGCCGGCGATATCCAGGCCTACCTGAGCGCCAGCCCCACCTGGGAGCACATCGACTTCAACCTCTTCACCAAGTAGGTCGGGCCGGCCGGCATGCTGCTGGGGGTGGTGAGCCGGCCGGCAATCGCGGCTGCGGGGCTTCGGGGCCTCGCAGCCGCGCTGCGTGCTTGCAACCGTCATTCGCGGCCACCGCGTCACCCTCGATCCATCGCACGCCTGCCCGGCCAGAAAATGGGAAAGCGAGCGCAAGATGATAACCTTTCTGATCCGCCGCCTGTTTCAGATGTTCGTGGTAACGATTGTCGCCTGTATGCTGTCTTACGGGCTGCTCTACCTCCAACCCGGCGGCCCGATCGATCAATTCCTCGCCGAACGCCAGAATAGCGGCCGCAACCGGGTGACAGAGGCGGATCTGCAGCGCGTCCTTCAGCGCTACGAGCTCGACCTTGCGCTCCCCGTGCGCTTCAGCCGCTGGCTGATCGGCTGGCCCACCGGCCCCATCTTCGGCTCGATCGGCGCCAACTGGCAGGTGGGCTGTGCCCAGCCTGGCCAGGTACGCCTGCGCTACCCCGATGGCCGTGTGGAGATCGTCGAGGAGGGCTGCGCCATTCCCGTGACCCTTGCCGACCTCGAAGGCCGCGAGGCAAGCCGTGGCGTGCTCTTCGGCGATTTTGGCGAATCCCAGACCATCCTGCGCGATCGGCCCGTCACCGAGTTGATCTGGAGCCGCCTGCCCTATACGCTCTACCTCATGGGCGCATCCATCCTGCTGGCTATCCTGATCGCCGTGCCCCTCGGGGTCTATTCGGCGGTCAAGCAGTACTCGCGCTTCGACTATATCGCCACCACCATCGCCTTCATCGGCGCCTCGGTGCCTAGCTTCGTCTTCGGCGTCTTCTTCATCCTGATCTTCTCCATCCTGGCCAAGCAGGCCGGGCTGCCCTATCTTCCCCCCGGCGACGCCGTGGGCACCCGCGATTACTACATTCCCCTGATCGGCAATGTAGAGGCCGGCTCCTTCCTCGACCGCTTCCTGCACTTTATTATGCCCTGCGCCGTGCTGACGATCATCAACCTGGCAGGCTGGAGCCGCTTCGTACGCGGCAGCATGCTCGAGGTGCTCCAGCAGGACTATGTGCGCACCGCACGGGCCAAGGGCGTGCGCGAGCGGCTGGTGATCCTTAAGCACGCACTGCGCAACTCGCTCATCCCCTTCGTGACGCTGCTCGCCGGTGTGCTCGCCGCGATCTTCGGCGGCGCGCTGATCACCGAGACGATCTTCAACTGGCCGGGCCTCGGGCGGCTCTTCATTCAGTCGCTCGGTGCGAACGACTATAATGTCGCCATGGCGCTGCTGCTGGTCAATGTGATCCTGCTGCTGATTGGCATCCTGATCACCGACATTCTCTATACAATCGTCGACCCACGCATCAGGCTCTCCTAGGAGGTCTCCGATGGCAACTACGACAACGGCCGTCCCCGTTGAGGAGGCCCGCAGGAACCGCTCGGAGAGTCAGGCGGCGATTGTGCTGCGCCGCTTCCGCAAGCACAAGAGCGCGATGGTTTCGCTCGGCATCCTCGCCTTCTTCCTGGTGCTGGCCTTCCTGGCGCCCTTTGTGGCACCCTACCCGCGCGATGAGCCCAACCTCAATGCGCGCTTCCTCACCCCCCTGAGCACCGATGCCGAGGGCAACTTCCACCTGCTCGGCACTGACCATATCGGCCGCGATACCTTCACCCGGCTGCTCTACGCCTCGCGCACCTCGCTCGGCACGGCGATCTTCGCCACGCTGATCTCCTCGACGATCGGGATTGTGCTCGGCATGCTCGCTGGCTACTTCGGCGGCTGGGTGGATACGCTGATCAGCCGGACCCTCGAGGTGGTGGCCAGTTTCCCCACCTTGCCCATCCTGCTCATCCTCTCGGCCGTGGCGGTACAGAATATCAATGTGATCCCGGTGCCGAGGCCGATCCTGACGCTGATGGCCTGGAGCTTCGCCGTGACGGAGCGCGAGGCGGCGCTGATCACCATGATCATCTTCGCGCTCGCCATCCTCGGCTGGACGGGCACGTGCCGCCTGATGCGCGGCATGGTGCTTTCGGTGCGCGAGAATGTCTATATTGAGTCGTCGCGGGCGCTTGGCGCATCCAATGCCCGGATTATGGCCCGCCACGTCTTCCCGAACGCGCTGCCCCCGATGATCGTAGACTTCACACTCACTGTGAATGCCACCCTGGTCGCCGAGTCGGCCCTATCGCTGATCGGCTTCGGCATCCAGGACCCGACGCCCACCTGGGGCAACATGCTCAACTTCGCCGAGAGCTATATGCTCCAGTACCCCTGGATGCCGCTCATCCCGAGCCTGCCCATCCTGCTCTGCTCCATGGCCGTGAACTTTATCGGTGATGGTCTGCGCGATGCCCTCGATCCGCGCCAGAAGGCTTAGCCTTCTTGCGAACAGCACGGCATTCCGCCAGACCTTAAACCGCCGTCCGAATGCCAGGCTCATCCGCCGGACATAGCCAACCTCGCGGCCCCGCCGGCCCGAGCGCACCGCACCCTCCGGCCCCGCCAGCCTGAGCGCAACGTGCTGCGCCCCTACCCTGTGATATCAGGTTCTACAGGCGAGAAAAGAGAACTGTGACCACCACACCAACAACTCCCCCGGCGACCTTCGACCGGTCGACCGCACCCGCCAATAACCGCGAGGTGCTGCGCGTCGAGGGGCTGAAGACCCACTTTTTCACCGAGGATGGTGTCGTCCAGGCGGTGGACGGCGTTGATTTTTCGCTGCTCCGTGGCGAGACCCTCAGCATCGTCGGAGAATCCGGCTCGGGCAAGAGCGTCACCTCGCTCTCGATCCTGCGCCTGGTCAGTACGCCGGGCCGAGTCGTCGCCGGCAAGGTCATCTTCGACGGCACCGATCTGCTCACCCTGAGCGATGAGGAGATGCGCAAGATCCGTGGCGATCGCATCTCCATGATCTTTCAGCAACCTACCACCGCGCTCAACCCGGTCTTTAAGGTCGGCGACCAGATTATCGAGACGCTGGAGATTCACCAGGGCCTGAAGGGTGCCGACGCCGAGCGCCGCTGCATCGAACTGTTGAGCATGGTGGGCCTGCCGGACCCGAGCCGGCGCATGCGCCAGTACCCCCACGAGCTCTCTGGCGGGCAGTGCCAGCGCGTGATGATCGCGATGGCCCTTGCCTGCAACCCTGAACTGCTCATCGCCGACGAGCCCACTACCGCTCTCGACGTGACGATCCAGGCCCAGATCCTCGACCTGATGCGCGCGCTGCGCGAAAAGATCGACACCGCGATCATCCTGATCACCCACGATATGGGCGTGGTGGCCGAGATGGCCGATAATGTGATCGTGATGTACGCCGGTCAGGTGGTGGAGTACGCCGACGTCAAGGCCCTCTTCGCCGACCCTAAGCACCCCTATACCCAGGGCTTGCTCAACTCGATGCCCGTGCTCGGCCACGTGAAGGACGAACTCGAAGTGATCCCCGGTACAGTGCCGAGCCTTCTGAATCCGCCCGCCGGATGTCGCTTCGCTGCCCGCTGCAGCAAGCGCTTCGAAAAATGCGACCAGATGCCCGATCTGATCAGCATCGGCGACAGGCGCAAGGTACGCTGCTGGCTGTACGAATGAATACACCACACACCACGCTCGTGCTTGATGCAGAATCGTGCACGGTGTGCGTTGCATTGAGGTAGCCATGGCCACTCCGAAACTCAACCCGGCGCCTGTTGCCGCTCCCGACAGCAATGCGCTGCTCGAGGTGAACAACCTTAAGAAGCATTTTCCGATCAAGGGCGGCATTCTCCGCCGCACCATCGCCACTGTCAAGGCCGTAGACGGCGTGAGCTTCACTGTGAAGCGCGGCGAGACGCTCGGCCTCGTTGGTGAGTCGGGCTGCGGCAAGACAACCACTGGCCGCACGGTGCTGCGCCTGGAACAGGCCACCTCTGGTGAGGTGCTCTTCGAGGGCAAGGACGTGCTCAAGGCCGGAGGTCGCCAGATGAAGGCGCTCCGCCGCGATATGCAGATCGTCTTCCAGGATCCTTACGCCTCACTCGACCCGCGCCTCACCGTGGGTGAAAGCATCGCCGAGGGCCTCGTGATCCACGGGATCGGCACCGCCGCCGAGCGCCGCGAGCGGGTGCGCGAGGTGCTGGGCCGGGTTGGTCTGCACGCCAACCAGATGCACCGCTTCCCCCACGAGTTCTCGGGCGGGCAACGCCAGCGCATCGGTATCGCCCGCGCGCTGATTATGGAGCCCAAGCTGATCGTCTGCGATGAGCCCGTGAGCGCCCTCGATGTCTCCATTCAGTCGCAGGTGCTCAATCTCCTCAAGAACCTGCAGCGCGAGTTCGGCCTCACCTACCTCTTCATCGCCCACAACCTCGCCGTGGTGGAGCATATCTCCGACCGGGTGGGCGTGATGTACCTGGGCAAGCTGGTGGAGCTCGCGGGCCGCGACGATCTCTTCCGCGAGCCTCTGCACCCCTATACCAAAGCGCTGATCTCGGCCATCCCCAACCCCGACCCGACCCAGCGCCGCGAGCGGATCGTGCTCCAGGGAGATGTGCCAAGCCCGATCAACCCGCCCGCCGGCTGCCGCTTCCATCCCCGCTGCTGGATCGCCCGCCCGATCTGCCGCGAGGAGGAGCCTGCTTTCGAGGAGAAGCGCAAGGGCCATTGGGCCGCCTGCCACTTCGCCGGACAGTTTTAGAGCCCCGGAACGGTGGGGCTAGCTGCGGAGGGCCGGAGCGCCTCAGAACGCGCTCTCCCGGCGGTTCTCCGGTTGCTGGCTCTCAGGCAGGAACCTTCCCATGGCCTCACTGGCAGACATTCCGCCCTTTGCTACGGCGGTCCGCGAGAATATCGCCCGGGTGATCGTGGGCAAGGCCGAGGCGGTGGAGCTGCTGCTCGTTGCCCTGCTCTGTGGTGGCCACGCCCTGATCGAGGATGTGCCTGGGGTGGGCAAGACTATGCTCGCCCGCGCCCTCGCGATCTCGCTCGGGGTGCCCTTCCGCCGTCTCCAGTGCACCCCCGACCTGCTCCCCAACGACGTGACAGGTGTGAGCGTCTTCCGCCAGAACGAGGGACGCTTCGTCTTCCAGCCTGGCCCGATCTTCAGCAGCGTGCTGCTCGTGGATGAGATCAACCGCGCGACGCCACGGACTCAGAGCGCCCTGCTCGAGGCTATGGGCGAGGGCCAGGTGACGGTAGATGGCGAGACGTACCCGCTCCCACGCCCTTTTCTGGTGCTCGCCACCCAGAACCCGGTTGAGTTTGAGGGAACTTTCCCGCTCCCTGAGGCCCAGCTCGACCGCTTTCTCCTTCAGGTGGGCCTCGGCTACCCCACCCCCGCCGATGAACTGGCGATGCTTACGGCCCTCCAGGGTGCGCACCCGATCGACAGCATCGGCCCCGTGGCCGACGGCAGGCAGCTACCCGCGCTCCAGCAGGCGATCTGGTCGGTGCACGTGGCCGAGCCCCTGCGCGATTACCTGGTGCGCCTGGCCGGGGCGCTGCGCGCCCACCCCGACCTGACGCTGGGCGCCAGCCCACGGGCCACTCTGGCACTCTTCCGAGCCGTGCAGGCCGCCGCCGCACTCGCCGGACGCGACTACGCCACCCCCGACGACATGAAACGCCTGGCGACGCCCGTGCTGCGCCACCGCCTGATGCTGCGCCCCGAGAGTGCGCTACGAGGCCGGACGACCGCCGGGGTGCTCCAGTCGGTGCTGGGCGAGGTAGCGATCCCCGTGGAGTGAGCCCTACCGGCTGCCCAGTGCGGCGAGCACCCGCTGCCAGGCGGCTTCGACCTGGGCGCGAGTTGCCTCGGGCGTGCCGCCATTGTCGATGGTGACGGTGGCGTATGGCAGCCGGGAGGACTGGGGCGCCTGGGCGGCAATGCGCTGCCGGGCCTCGGCCTCGCTCATACCACGGGTGGCCACCAGCCGAGCCACCTGCTGCTCCTCCGGACACGTCACCACCCAGACCTGGTCGCACTCCCGAGCCCAGCCCGACTCGATCAGCTTGATCGCGTCGATCACGGCCACCGGGCGCTCGGCACTCGCGGCCACCTCAGCGAGAAAGGCCCGGATCTCGGCCCGCACCGCCGGGTGCACGATCGCCTCTAACTCCCGCAGCCGTCCCGGGTCGGCGAAGACGATCGACCCGAGCCGGCGCCGGTCCAGGGGGCCGCCAGGGTATTGCAGCACCTCCTCGCCAAAGGCGGCTACGATCTGCGCGTACACGGGCGTGCCCGGCTCCTGCACCCGGTGCGTTACCTGGTCGGCATCCACGACTCGCGCGCCGAGCGCTTCCAGCATGCGCAGTACCGTGCTCTTGCCGCAGGCGATCCCGCCGGTGAGGCCAATCAGATAGGTTTGGGTCACGGCCCTTGTCTCCGGGGCGCGGCGTACCACGCCCTACTCCATCTCCACATACTCCTGCTTCACGAGGGCGCCCTCATCCACCCCGGCGAGGGCGAGGAGCTCACCGATCAACTCGGCTCGCTCGGCGGCGTCTCGGCTGCTCCAGGTGCGCGACTTGATCTCGAGGTAGGGCCCGGGATTGCCACCGCCCAGGAGCGTATCGAAGTTGATCGCGAAGTCATGGTCTTTGTAGAGAATCCGCCAGCGCTTGCGGCGCTTCTCCAGCTCCACCACTTTATCGGGCTGGAAGTACTCGCGGTAGAAGCGCACGGTATGGTCAGCCGGGGCCGTGTAGCGAGCACGGGAGAGCACGATGGCGTGGGGGTAATCGCCACGGCGGGCCTCGGCCATGAGCGTGATAGTGTACTTTGGCTCGGGACGGGCCCCCGGGTCGGTACGATGGTCTTCGCGGATGCGGATGCGCTCGCGGTTCTTGAAGAGGAAGTAGGTGTCGTACTGCGTGCGGGCGCTGGCCTTGCTGATGCTCACCGCAGGATCGCGCAGGAGCCGCTCGACACTGGCCTCACCGCCGGGGCCGAGCAGAGCCTTCACCTGGATCTCGAAGATCTCGGCCTGCTGCACGCCGCCGAGGGCCAGAGTCTTGGCCATCAGGTTGGACTCGCGGGAGGCGAGGAAGGCATCGACGCGGGCGGCAATGGCCTGAGCCCGGGCGATGATCGGCTCCTCTTCCAGTGTGAGCAGCGCCCGCTCGCGCAGGAGCAGGCGCCCATCCACGAGCACATCACGCACATCGCTGGAGCGGGCGCTGTAAACGAGCTGGGAGTAGACGGCGTCGGGGCTGTAGTGGTAGCGCGGCGTACTGTGGAGCCTGCCGAGTTCCACCACGGCAACGTCGGCGCGCTTACCGGGCTCCAGCGAGCCCACGAGGTGCTCGAGATGCACGGCCCTGGCGCCCCAGCAGGTGGCCAGGGCGAGCGCCTCGCGGGCGGGTACCGCCGTCGGATCACCACTCACGCCCTTGGGCAGCAGAGCGGCAAGCTGCACCTCGGCGAACATATCCTGGTCGTCGTTGGAGGCGGGGCCATCGGTGCCGAGACCGGTGCGCACGCCGGCATCGATCAGGCGCCGGTAGGGGGCCACACCACTCGCCAGCTTGAGATTGCTCGTGGGGCACGGGACCGCGCCAGCCCGGGCCTCGCGGAGCAGGCGGATGTCGTCCTCGGTGGCATGCACGCAGTGGGCGGCGATGCATGGGCCATCGAAAGCGCCCACCCGCTTGGCGTAGCGGATCGGCGTCACCTCCCGCTCCTTGAAACTCTGCTCAACCTCTCGGGCCGTCTCGGAAAGATGGGTGACAAGCGGCACGCCGTAGCGACGGCAGAGCGCCGAAGCCTCCTGGTAAATCCGGTCGGTGCAGGTATAGGGGGCGTGGGGCGCCACGGTAGGCACGATCCGCCCATGGCCCACCCACTGCTCGATGAAGCGGCGCGCCCGCTCCAGGCCCTCGTCGAAAGAGGGCGCATCGGGGGTGGGCAGACGCATCACCGTCTGCCCGCAGATCGCGCGCATACCGGCCTCATCGGCGGCGCGGGCCACCTGCTCCTCAAAGAAGTACATGTCGCAGAAGGTCGTCGTGCCACCGCGCAGCATCTCGGCGCAGGAGAGCAGCGTTCCTACGTAGCAGAACTCCTCGTCCACGAACTGGCTCTCAACAGGAAACATGTAGCCGTAGAGCCAGACGTCGAGTTGCTGGTCGGCGACCATCCCACGTAGCAGGCTCATCGGCACATGGGCGTGGCCGTTGATCAGGCCGGGGATGATCGCGCAGCCCGCGCAGTCGATCGTCTCGCGGGCGTTGTAGCGGTCGGCAAGCTCGGCGGTCGGGCCCACGGCAACGATCAGGGGGCCGCGGATGGCTACGGCTCCGTCGGGGATCACCGTCCAGGCGGGGTCCATCGTCACGACGGTGCCGCCGCTGAGCAGCAGGTCGATGGCCTCAGGCATCGGGGCAGCTCCTTCTCGCGAGAGGGCAAGTCGGGCCTATTGTACCAGAGGCCCACAGCGGTCATGGCGCGGCGACTGGAGTAGCCCTGGCGCTCCGGAGTGGGAGGGCTGGCGCCCCCGCGTGCCCGGGGGGCGCCAGCCCCGCGCAGCGACCCACGGTCTGCCTGCGTTACGCCCGCGCAGGGCTGCGCGGGGGGCCGTGGTATACTCGGAGCACCGCAGGCTTGCGCCGTGGCCAGCCTCGGGGGGTGTGTTGCGGGGTGTGGGTCCGCGCTCACCGAGAGCCAACGGGCCAGCGCGGCAGGCCCCAGAAGGCCTCGCCGAGCTTGCTGGCATCCACAACCGGCCCGACGTGGCGCCCGCAGGCGCCACAGCAGATCCTGACCAGACTGATCGAACCCTGTAGCCGGGGCTTCAGCAAGCCATAGAGGTACTCGGGCAGCGCCGTGTTCGCCAGCCCGGGCCCGGTATCCACTACCCGTATGCCGATTGGAAGTAACTTCATCCGCCCCGAGATCGCCGGGCTCGAACCCTACACGCCGATCCTGCCCCTGGATGTGCTGGCCACGCGCCTGGGCCTGCCGATCGAGCAACTGGTCAAGCTTGACGCCAACGAGAACCCCTATGGACCATCACCCCGGGCCCTGGCCGCCATGGCCGGTGGTCACCGGCCGATGGTGCACATCTATCCCGATCCGGAGCACACCCGGCTTCGGGCGGCCCTGGCCGACTACACCGGCCAACCGGTTGAGCGGATCCTCTGCGGCGCCGGGGCCGATGAACTGATCGACCTCATCCTGCGCCTCTGCATCGCCCCCGGCGACACAGTGATCGACTGCCCACCCACCTTCGGGATGTACAGCTTCGACACCAGCGTCAACGGCGGGCGCGTGGCCACCGTCGTGCGGCGACCTGACTTCTCACTCGATCTGGAAGGCATCGAGCGGGCCGTCGCCGCCACCGGCGCTAAGATCCTCTTCCTCACCGCGCCCAACAATCCTACCGGCAACCTGCTGCCGCCCGCCGACCTCGAACGCCTGCTGCAACTACCCCTGCTGGTGGTCGTCGATGAGGCCTATGTCGAGTTTGCCGGGGTCGGCCAGGGATTCGGGGCCCAGGTGGGCCAATACGAGAACCTCGCCGTGCTGCGCACCTTCAGCAAGTGGGCCGGGCTTGCCGGCCTGCGGGTAGGCTACGGCTTGCTCCCCGAATGGCTCGCGGCGCAGCTCTGGAAGATCAAGCAGCCCTACAACGTCAGCGTGGCGGCCCAGGAGGCCGCGATCGCCTCCCTGGCCGACAGGGAGCACCTGCTCGCCAACGTCGCCCGGATCGTGGCCGAGCGGGAGCGCCTGCTCCCACTGCTCGCCGAATTGCCCTTCCTGCGTCCCATCCCCAGCGCCGCCAACTTCATCCTCTGCCGGGTGGAGGGGCGCAGCGCCCGCGAGCTCAAGCTGGCGCTGGAGCGCCAGGGCGTGCTGCTGCGGCACTACAGCACCCCGCTGCTGCGAGACTACGTCCGTGTGAGCATCGGCACGCCCGCCCAGAGCGAGGCGCTGCTCGCGTCGCTGCAGGCGCTCGCCACCTAGCGTGGTGCGTCCCCTGCGGCGGGGCTGCCGCCCCCCGCACCCCCCGCCCGGGGGGCATCGC
>SFCB01000038.1 GCA_004367505.1 Chloroflexi bacterium OHK40
CCGCCCCCACACCATCCCTGTCCCCTGTCCCCTCTTCCCTGCTTCCGCTCACCTTCGCCCTGGCCTTCATCCTCGCCATGGCGCCGCAGCTCGTTGTGAACACGCTGCAGGCCGGGCAGCCGCTCTACAACCAGCAGGCCAAGAACATCTGGCTCGCGGTCTACGGGGGCACCGACTGGGGGCGATGGGAGGAGGCGCCGAACTCGATCGGCCTGGCGGAGGTGGTGCTCCAGGATCCGGCGCGCTTCCTGGAGAACTGGTGGCGCAATATGGTGGGCTACACCGGCAGCGGCGCGGAGGACACCAGCGAATTTGGCCGGTCCTTGCAGCTGCGCCTGCTCGGCTGGCCGGCCAACTGGCTCGCTGCGGGTGGGCTCCTGGCCTGGATCGTGCTCGCGATCCGGCGGTGGGCGCGGGGCGCGAGCGCGGCGCCGGCTGTTGCGGCCCGCGACTCCGAGCCAGGCGACGGTGCCCAGCCGCGCGACGAGGAACGGCCACGGGGCAACCCCTTGACCGCGCCGGCTCAGGCCCGGGTGGAGACGCGCGCGGTCGGCCCGCTCGCGTTCCTGCTGCTGATTGCCCTCTACGTGGCGGCGGTGAGCACCGCCTTCACGCTGCAGCGCTTCTTCCTGCCGCTAGCGCCCCTCTACGCCGTGGCGGCCGGCTGGACCCTCTGGCGTCTGGCGCGAGGTGGGCGGGCACTGCTCGGCGCGGGCCTGACCATGGTTGTGGTACTATGGGGCGGTTTTGGAGCCGGCGCGAACTATGTGCTGGCTGGGCAACCGGCCGACGAAGTTGCCGCCGTCGCCATGGTCGAGCGGGCCCTCCCGGACGACGCGCTCCTGGCAGCCAGGGTGGCGGGCCGGCTCCCCCTCACCAAGTACTCGGCCATCGGCCACCGGGTGGTGGCATGGCCGGTGGTCTCCGAGCTCTCGGCGCCCATCACGGCCGCCGACCTCGCGGCCGCCCGGACAGCCGGCGCGAACTACCTGCTCTGGGACGAAGCCGGGGGCCTGCCGCCTCTGGCCGACCCTGAGGCCGCCCGCGTGGCGAGCAGCGGGCGCTACGCGCTCTACCGGCTCAACCCGTAGCGCCAGAAACTTGCGTATGCGCACCTCTTCGACAACCGGCAGTCTCGGCGAAGCCCGCCCGGCGGCGCGGCAGGCGGCCCGCCCGTGGGCGCTGCCCCGTGTCTCGGGCACGACGCTCTACCTGGGCGCCTTGCTGCTGATCGGCCTGGCCCTGCGGCTCTGGTTCATCGCCGTCAACGACATCGATCCGCGCTACTCAGCCGCCGACGACGGCGACTACTACCAGCGGGCCCTGCGCCTGGCCGCCACCGGCGAGTACGTGGACAACTCCTGGCTCATCCGGCCTCCCGGCCACGTCTTGCTGTTCGCCGGGCTGCTGCGCGTGGCCATGCTCCTGGGCGATCCCACGCTCGGGATCGCGATGATCCGTGGTATACAGGTAGCCCTCTCGCTGCTGCTGATACCGATCGGCTACGACATGGCGCGCCGGCTCTTCAACCCGACCGCCGGGCTGATCTTCGCTGCCCTTCTGGCCGTCTGGTTTCCCCTGGTGGAGCTCCCGGCGCTCATCCTCAGCGAGCCGCTCTTTTTCTTTATGCTGGTGCTCCACTGCTGGCTGCTGGTGCGCTGGCGCGATAGCGGCGCCGGCGGCCCACGCCGCCCGCTCTGGCTGGTGGCCGCAGGCGTGAGCCTGGCCGTGGCCGCCCTGGCCCGCTCGCCCGCCCTCTACGCCTCGATCTTCACCCTGGCCTTCGTGCTCTGGGAGACGCGGGCGGATGGGCCTGCGCCGGAGGCGCCGCCTTCCGATCGGCGGCACGAGCAGCACCGTGTCTGGCCTGCCGCGCTCCAACCCTGGGCGCGCCGCTTCCTCGTGGCCGCCCTGGCCTTCCTGCTGCCCTTCGCCACCGTGATCGCACCCTGGACGATCCGCAACTACGTGGCCTACCAGCGCCTGATCCTGATCGATACGCTGGGTCCGGTGAATCTGTGGATGGCCATGAGCGACGCCGTGAACGAGGGACGCGGCGAGGGCGAGGCCAAGGCCATTCTGGCCGGGATCCCCCAGGAGGAGCGCCAGGACTTTGTCAGCGAGGATATTCGCCGCATCCTGCGCGAGGAGCCCTGGCGACTGGTGCGCAACTTCTGGCCCCACTTCATCCACATCTGGAAGGCCCAGTGGGTGGAGGACTACTTCGTCAAGGTGAGCTTCTTCACACGGCCCCTGCGCGAGCTGTGGCCGCTGGGCGCCCTCGGCGACGCGCTCTGGCTCGTCTTTACCACCGCCAGCCTCTTCACCCTGGCGAGCCGGCCCCGGGAGGGCGGTATGCGGCTGCTGGCCCTGGGCTGGATCGCCTACTCCTGCCTCACGGTGATGCTTATCCACGTCGAGCCGCGCTATCTGCTGCCGATCTGGCTCTTCATGGGCCTGTACGGCGCGGCAGCGCTCGCGGCGGCGTGGGGCTGGCTGGCCCGGCGCCGCGCCGACCCAATCGCCGCCCGCGCCGAGGCCCTGGCCTACGCCCGCTCGCCATGGGGCCTGGCCGGCATCGCCCTCTGCGCCGCCTTCCTCGTCCTCGTCTTTACCTACCGCGACTACCCGCGTATCCTGGCCGCTGGCGTGCAGCGCGAGCTCCACCGCAATGCCGGCGACCGGGCCTATGCCGCCGGCGACTACGAGGGCGCGATCGCCGCCTATACCGCGATGATCGCCGTTGACCCCGACTTCGTGGATGGCCGGACCGACCTGGCGCGGGTCTACCTGGAGCTCGGTCGCTATGACGAGGGGTGGGCGGCGGTAGGCCAGCGGCAGACCCATCGCTCCGATGTCATTCGCGGCGCACTCGCGCGGGGCCAGGGCGCCTTCGACCGGGCGATCTTCTACTTCGAGGACGCGGAGGTGCGCGCCGGCGAGGATGTGCAGAAGCTGGCCATGGAGTGGCTCCGCCCCGACCCGACAGCGAGCCTGCAACTTGGCAACGGGCTCGACTTCGGCTACCTGGATGGCTTCTCCTTTGGCGAAGATCTGCCGGCGGAGCCGGGGAGCGCGCCACGGAGCTACCGCTGGCTCCAGGGTCGCGGTGTGATCGCGCTGCCGCTCCCCGCGCCACTGCGGGAGGGCGCCGTGCTCCGGCTGCGGGTTGCGGGTGGGCTGCCAGGCACTACGCCGCTCACCGTGACAATCGGCGACGTTTCCACCACCATCCCCGTGCGCGGCGGCGAGTGGCGCACCTACCGGGTGGCCGTGCCGCCCGCGCTCAGTGGGCAGACTCGCCTGGAGGTGCGGCTGCGGGCACCGACCTTCATCCCCGTCCAGACCAACCCTGCCAGCGGCGACGCGCGGCTGCTCAGCGTGATGATCAGCTCGATCGCCGTGGACTAACAGCAAGAATCGAGAAACAGGCACCCGAGACCCGCAGGCTGATGACGTTCTGAAGCGCTCCAGGCCTCCGCAGACGGCGCAACTTTTTCGAGACATGCGATACACGAAGCCCCACGGGGTTCGGGAGCGTTGCGCAGGGCCCGAGCGGGCAGCGCAACATGGAGCACCCATGAGCGCAGAGTTGATCGAAACGGTGTCGGAGCCGGCGGTACGGCGCCGCTACCCCTTCACCATCACGGTTGTCATCCCCGCCTACAACGAGGCCCACGGCATTGGCGCCGTGGTCGAGCGTGTGCGCGCGGCCCTCCCGGAAGCCGAAATCCTCGTGGTGGACGATGCCTCGGCGGACGACACCGCCGCCCGCGCGCTGGCCGCCGGCGCCCGCGTGGAGCGCCACCCCACCAACCGTGGCAACGGCGCCGCCGTGAAGACCGGCATCCGCCGCGCCACGGGCGACGTGGTGCTGCTCATGGACGCCGACGGGCAGATGGACCCCCGCTACATCCCGGCCATCCTTGGCGGCATCATCGAGGGCTACGACATGGTGGTTGGGGCACGCACCCACGACACCCAGGGCGACAGCCTGGCCCGACGCCTCGGCAATCGCGCGCTCGACACCCTCGGCGCCTACCTGGTAGAAGCCGAGGTGCGCGATCTCACCAGCGGCTACCGCGCCATGCGCCGCGAGGTGATAATGGAGTTCATTCACCTGCTGCCCAACCGCTATTCCTACCCGACCACCAGCACCCTCAGCCTGCTCAAAGCCGGCTACAGTGTGGGCTACGTGACGATCGAGAGCCGCCGCCGCCAGGGCGGCACCAGCGGGCAGAAACTCTTCAAGAACGGCGTGCGCTTCGGCCTGATCATCCTGCGCATGATCTCGCTCTTCGCGCCACTGCGGGTCTACTTCCCGGTTGCCACTGGCATGTTCGGGCTCGGTATGCTCTCCTGGCTGCTCAACCTCTTCGTCTTCGACCCGAGCCGTGGTCTCTACATCCCAAATTCGGCGCTCTTACTCTTCGTCGGCAGCATCATCATCTTCATGTTTGGCCTGCTCGCCGAGCAGATCGCCGCCCTGCGCTTCCAGCGCCGCGAGCTGTAGCCGCACGGTGAACCCGCCGCAATGAATACACTCCTCCGCTGGCTCCTGCGGCTCCTCGGCCCGGCGCTGCTCGTGCTCTTCCTGCTGAGCGCTGATCTCGGCGCTCTCTGGGAGACCATCCGTACCGCCCGGCCCTGGCCGATCATCCTTTCACTGCTGCTCATGCCGCCCTTCGTGATCATCAAATCCTGGCGCTGGGCACGCATCCTCGACGCCATGGGCATCCGCCTCGGCCTGCCCACGGCCTGCGCGCTCTACACCGTCGGCCTCTTCTACGGGGCCACGACGCCCGGCCAGGCCGGCGACTTGCTCAAGGCCATCTACCTGCGCGACCGGGGCCAGCCCCTCGCGCCCGCCATGCTTAGCGTCGTGCTCGACCGGCTCTTCGACCTGCTGGTGATGGCCGCCCTGGCGACGCTGGGCATCTTCGCCCTTGGCCAACTCCTCCCCAGCCGCGAGCTCCAGGCGGCCCTGGTCGTGGCGATGGGCCTGGGCCTGGCCTGCCTCACCGTCGTGCTGGTGGCGCGCGGCCCCCGCGAGTGGATGCTCACCACCGTGCTGCCGCGCATCGCCCCCCGTCTGCAGGCCAGCCTGGAGCGCTGGAACAGCCAACTCGCCAGTCTGGCGCTGCGCCCGCGCCTGCTGGCCGAGGTCGGCCTGGCCTCGCTGATCTCCGCTAGCTTCACCTTTCTGCGGCTCTGGCTGCTCTTTCTCGCCCTCGATCTCACCCGGGTACCGCTCTACGTGGTGGTCGGCGTCTCGGCGCTGATCGCGGTGTTGCAGGTGCTGCCGATCTCGATCGCCGGCGTCGGCGTACGCGATGCGGCGCTGATCGCGGTGTTGCTGCCCTATGGCTACACCACCGAGCAGGCGCTCACCCTCTCGGCCCTCTTCCTGTTGATCAACCTCCAGCACATCCTGGTGGGCTTTATCGTCTCGTTCTGGTACCCGCTCGCGGCAGGTCAGCCTGGCCCCGTGCTACAATTGGGAACAGAACCGCCGGTGGGGCAGGAGGTACGCCATGATCCAGAGTATTGAGGCCTATATCGGCTACCTGGAGGGCATTCGCCGGCGCACGCTGACCTTCTGCGCCGCTATCCCGCCCGAGCGGGTTTACTGGGCGCCCCGCCCCCATGAACTGACCTTCGGCGATCTGGTGCGCCACCTCGCCGCCGCCGAGCAGATGTTCGTGGGCGTCGCCGTGGCCGGCCGGTGGTCCTACCCGGGCCACGAGCCCAGCCGGGGCCCCGGGCTGGCCGAGGCCCTGGCCTACCTGGAGGCGAGCCACACCAGCGCCGTGGCCGCCCTCGGCACCCTGGCCGACACCGCCCTGCACGAGACCCGCCCGGCCCTCGACGGCCGACCGATCAAGGTCTGGCGCGTGCTTATGCTCCTCGTCGAGCACGAGGTGCATCACCGCAGCCAGATCGCCAGCTACCTGAGCGAGATCGGCATCGAGCCGCCCGAGATCTACGGCCTCTCCCTTGAGCAGGTGATCGCCCATGCCTCCGGCTAGCCCAGCCACGCCTACGGCGATCTACGATCACTACGCGCCGCTGTACGACTCCAGCGGCCAGCTACGCTTCGCGCTGCTGACGCACCTGTACCTGCACGATCTGCTCGCCCGCCATCCGGCCCCCGGCCGTCGCGCCGTCGATCTGGCCTGCGGTACCGGTACGCTGGCTCTGCAGCTCGCCGAGGAGGGCTGGGAGGTGACGGGGCTCGACAGCTCGGCGCCCATGCTCGCCCAGGCCCGTGAACGGGCGGCCAGCAGCCAGGCCGGTGAACGGCTCCGCTTCGTGCTCGCCGATATGCGCTGGCCCGGGGAAGCCCTGCCCGCCGCAGCCTTCGATCTGGCCACCTGCACCTATGATAGCCTGAACTATATGCTAACCGAGGAAGACCTGGCGGCCTGTTTTGTGGCCGCCGCCACCGCACTGGCGCCGGGCGGCCTCTACGTGGCCGACATGAACACGCGCCACTTCCTCGAGTTCGACTGGGGCACCTGCGCGATCAACGAACAGCCGGGCTATGTACAGATCGAGCGTAGCCACTTCGATCCCTCGAATGCAACCAGCACGATGCTCCTCACCGGCTTCGTCGGCGACGATACGAGCGGCTACACCCGCTTTGATGAGCTGCATATCGAGCGGGCCTACCCACCCGAGACGGTCGATGCGCTACTCGCGGCAGCCGGGTTGCGTGTGGAGGCCCGCTACGACAGCTTCACCACCAGCCCGCCCGGCCCCCAGACCCAGCGGATCTTCTGGGTGGCCCGCAAGGCGATGGCCGGCGCCTGAGCGCTCTACGCTCTCTACCCGCTATGCCACACATCCTGATCATCACAACTGGCGGCACGATCAGCACCCGGCGCGGCCCTTCGGGTGGCGGCGCCGTGCCCCTGCTCAAAAGCGAGGAACTCACCGCGCTGCTGCCCCGTGGGATCGAGCTGGCCTTCGAGGAGTTTACCAATGTGCCCGGTAGCCACTTCACCCCCGCCAGCGCCCTCACGCTTGCGCGACGGGTCGAAGCGGCACTGCAGCACTCCGAGGTGGCCGGTGTGGTGGTTACCCACGGCGTGGACACCCTGGAGGAGACGGCCTACCTGATCGACCTGGTTGTCACGGCCGAGAAGCCCGTCGCGCTCACCGGCGCCGCGCGCCCGCCCACCAGCGCCGACTACGATGGGGTGGCCAATCTGGCGGCGGCGATCCGGGTGGCCGCCTCGCCAGCGGCCCGTGGGCTCGGAGCACTGATCGTCTTCGCCGAGCAAATCCACGCCGCCGCCGCCGCCCAGATGGTCCATGCTCAGGCCCGCGAGGCCTTTGCGTCGCCGGGCCTGGGCCCCCTCGGCCGTGTAGAGGGCGAGCAGATCTGGATCGCCCGGCGGCCCGTCGCGCGCCAGCAGATCGCCTGCCCACGCCTGGAAGAGCCCGTGGACCTGCTGCGCCTCACGCAGGGCGCCGATGTGCGCCAGCTGCGCCATAGCATCGAGGATGGCGTGCCCGGGATCGTGCTGGAGGCCTTCGGCGGGGGCCGCCTGCCACCCTGGTGGCTCCCCCAGCTCAGCGACGCCATCCGGCACCGCATCGCGGTGGTGATCGCCTCCCGCTGCGGCGCCGGTGGCCTCGGTGATGAACACGGCTACGTGGGGGCCTACCACGATCTCCGCCGCGCCGGGGTGCTCTTCGCCCCCAACCTCAGCGGGCCGAAGGCCCGCATCAAGCTGATGGCGGCCCTCGGCGCCGCCCGTAGTGCCCAGGAGCTTCGCGCCTTCTTTAGCTAGCCGAGCGACCCCCATGAGCGTACTTCCCGCACCGGACGAAAAAGCCACCTACGTCGAGCGCATGTTCGCCCGGATCGCCCCGCGCTACGACCGCGTCAACCGCGCGATGACCTTCGGCATGGACCGGTCCTGGCGCCGCCAGGTGGTGGAACTGGTGGCCCCCCCGGTTGGCGGCACCGCCCTGGACGTAGGCACCGGCACCGGCGATTTTCTGCCCGAACTCGCCGCCTGGACCCGCGATGGGATCGTGGTGGGGGTGGACTTCACGCTGCCGATGATGCAGGCGGGCCAGCCCAAGCTCGCCGGCCTCGGGCCTCATCGGGCCGCCTTCGTCGGCGGTGATGCGCTGCGCCTCCCCTTCCCAGATGAAACCTTTGATGCGATCACTACTGGCTTTGTCATGCGCAATGTGACGGATATCGGCCAGGCTTTCCGCGAGATGTATCGAGTGGCTCGCCCAGGCGCCGTGATGGCGTGTCTTGAGGTTGCCCGTCCCCGTAACCCCCTGGTACGGCTCGGCCACCGTCTCTACTTCGAGGGCCTGGTGCCATGGATCGGCCAGTTGCTCGGAGGCGACCGGCGGGCCTACACCTATTTGCCCCAGTCGGCGCGCGCCTTCCCCCCACCCGATGCCCTCGCCACGATCATGCGCGAGGCCGGCTGGCGCCACGTCTCCTACCGGCTCACGGGCCTCGGAGCCGTTGCCATCCACGTCGGGGCCAGACTGTGACACGAAGCTTGATCCTGGAGCCAGAGACGCGGCAGGCCCGAACACTCGCCCCAGCATGCGTCCGGATGCGGCGCTTTCACCCTTGATGGTCCAGCGCCATGCCTCCCGTACCTTCACCGGCGGAGTGAGCCATGAGCAACGAAGATGAGCGCCCACGGCGGCGCGAGAACCTGATGGAGCAGCGGTTGCGCAAGGCCCGTGGCGAGCCGGTTGATGATACGCTCGACGACGCCCCCTTCGACGATGACGACGACACCTTGCCCCGGGGCCTTGGCGGCTACACCCCTACCCGCCATGCCACCACCTACGGTGGAGGCGGCTGCGCCCAGGCCGTCCTGTTCCTGCTCCTCGGCGTGCTCGCCACTTTGCTCGTGGGCGGGCTGCTGCTGAATCAGACCCTCGGCAACCTCGGGCAGCTGTTCGAGCCACCCTCGATCGAGCAGATCATCATCACCCCTACGCCCCAGGTAATCACCGGCGCCGCCGTCGTCCAGCGCATCCAGCAACTCAGCCGCCTGGAGACCGCATCCTACACCGTGCAGACGGTGATCGACATCCGCCAGGGTAGCAACATCCCGATCGTCGGCGACCTGCTCGCCGGCGACGAGCTGCTGCTGATCGCCCACGGCACCGTTGTGGCCGGGGTCGACCTGGCCAACCTCCCGGCCGACGCCGTTACCGTGTCGCCCGATGGCGCCACGATCACTGTGCGCTTGCCGCCCGCCGAGATCTTCAGCACCAACCTCGATAGCCAGAAGACCCGCGTCTACAGCCGCGAGCGCGGGATCTTCGCACCGGAGAACAAAGACCTCGAGACCCAGGCGCGCCAACGGGCTGAGGCGGAGATCCTGCGCGCCGCCTGCGAGGACGGCGTGCTCAGCAAGGCCACCAGCCAGGCTGAGGTGGCCCTGCGGCAGTTCCTTGGCCTCGTTGACGACGC